>NZ_JBYQFR010000009.1:0-201057 GCF_058266945.1 Arthrobacter sp. E70
CGACGGCCTCCAGGCCCGCGGCGCCGATACCTCCAAGCTCCGCGTCTCGGCCAACGCGCACCTCGTGGCCCCGTACCACCAGGTCCTGGACAAAGTGACCGAACGCTTCCTCGGCAAGCGCGCCATCGGCACCACCGGCCGCGGCATCGGCCCTGCCTACATGGACAAGGTGGCCCGCCTGGGCATCCGCGTCCAGGACGTCTTCGACGAATCCATCCTCCGCCAGAAGGTGGAAGGCTCGCTGCGCCAGAAGAACGAACTCCTGGTCAAGGTCTACAACCGCCGCAGCGTAGTGGTGGACGAGATCGTTGACTACTTCCTGTCCTTCGCCGAGCAGCTCCGCCCGCTGGTCATCGACAGCACCCTGGTCCTCAACTCTGCGCTGGACGAGGGCAAGGTGGTCCTGATGGAAGGCGGCCAGGCAACGTTCCTGGACGTGGACCACGGCACCTACCCGTTCGTTACCTCCTCCAACCCCACCGCCGGCGGGGCCTCGGTCGGCTCCGGCATCGGGCCCACCCGCATCTCCCGCTCCATCGGCATCATCAAGGCGTACACCACCCGCGTCGGCGCCGGTCCGTTCCCCACCGAACTCTTTGACGAGATGGGCCTGTACCTGCAGAAGACCGGCGGCGAATTCGGCGTCAACACCGGCCGGCCGCGCCGCTGCGGCTGGTATGACGCCGTCCTGGCCCGCCACGCCTCCCGCGTCAACGGCTTCACGGACTACTTCGTCACCAAGCTGGACGTGCTCACCGGCATCGAGCAGATCCCCGTGTGCGTAGCCTACGACGTGGACGGTGTCCGCCATGACGAGATGCCCATGACGCAGACCGAGTTCCACCACGCGAAGCCGATCTTCGAGTACTTTGATGGGTGGACCGAGGACATCACCGGCGCCCGCACCCTTGCGGACCTGCCGGAGAACGCCCGCAATTACGTCCTGGCGTTGGAAAAGCTCTCCGGCACCCGTTTCTCGGCAATCGGCGTCGGGCCCGACCGGGACCAGACGATCGTGGTCAACGACCTCATCAACGACTAATCCCTGCATTTCCGGTAAGTTCGACGGCGGCGGCGCACCTTGGCGGGTGGGCCGCCGCCGCTGTTTCCACGGTGGGCAGCAATTTACACAGGCTTAACCCGCCCGGTCTTGTAGGCCTGCACGTTGGGGCGCCAGAATTTTTAGCACCATTTGAACTGATCAGCAGACGGTTCCAGCAGACCCCCAATGGACGGCGCAGCGGTGCGCGCCCCGGATGGGCCGCCGCCGGCAGGACCGCCCAGACCGGAAGGAAACCATCGTGGCAGGAAATTTCGAAGTCTTTCTTGACCCGGAGTCGCTGTACAGGTTCCGCCTGCTGGCGCCCGACGGCACCGTGATGGCCGTCTCCGGAGCGTTCAACGACAAACGGGGCGTGGCTGCCGGCATCGCCGCGGTCCGTGAATGTGCGGGGACTGGCTTGGTCACCGACCTATGCCCCCAGGGAGCCGCGGCCCGCCCGGCCGCCGGCGGTGCAGACGTTTCCGCCGGGCCGTCCGCCGTCGTCGTTCCTGCCTGTGATGACCAGCGGCTGCCCGCCCGACTGCACGCCTTCGCACTCGCCAAGGGGCCGCGCCGGCAGGCGACGCTGCCCCGCTGGACCAGGGGAGCGGTCCGCTGAGGGCCGCAGAAAAAAGTTTTTAAAAAACTTTTGAAATCGCGTAACCCTTTCGGGGGTGCCAACGATTATCCCTGTGTAGCGCCGGTCTGGAACTTGTCCCCCATCACGTTCCAGGCCGGCTCTTCCTTTTTCCCGACGGTGCTGGCGACGCACTTTCGGCATGGGCTGGTCCGACCCGCCCGCCTTCCTGCCGCGTAGGCTAATCGCATGGGCCACACAAACGATCCGGCAGTCATCGACCGACTCATGCGCACCAAGGGACGGTGGGCCATCGTCGGCCTGACCACCAACGAATGGCGCGCCGCCTACGACACCTCACTGTTTATCCGGGACCGGATGGGCATGGAAATCATCCCCGTCAACCTGCCCGGGGACGCAGTCCACGGCGAAACCGGCTACCGCACCCTCCGTGACATTCCGGCGGAAAAGCAGCCGATCGACGTCGTCGACTGCTTTGTAAACTCGCAGAAGGTGGGCGATGTGGTGGACCAGGCCATCGCCGTCGGCGCCAGGGCAGTATGGCTGCAGCTGGGGGTCATTGACGAGGCAGCCGCAGCACGCGCCAAGGCAGCCGGCCTGGACGTGGTGATGAACGCCTGCCCCGCCCAGCTCGCATGGAAGTACAACCTCTAGCGGATCATCAGTCGGGGGTAGTGCCGCTCCGTGACGTCGGGGTGCGCACGCATCCGGCCTTTGAGCATGTTGAGGCCGAAGGTCGAGAGCAGGGGATTGCCCGGATCGTCGGTGATGCCCCGCGCCTGGGCTTTCAACTCCGGCGGCAGGGGCACGGGTCCGATCTTGGCATCGAGCCGCGGGGACCAGAAGAAGGGGACAGAGTAGCGGTCCACGCCTGGCGGCGGCGCCTGTACGCGGTGGATGGTGGCCGCCAGGTAGCCCTCGGTGGCCACTTCCAGCATCTCCCCGAGGTTCACCACCAAGGCACCGCGAAGGGGTTCCACGGGCAACCATTCGGTGGTGCCCGGAGGCAGGACTTCAAGGCCGCCCACGTCATCCTGGAGCAGGAGGGTGACGAAGCCGTAGTCGGCGTGCGAACCCACACCCTGGTCGCCCGCCGCTTCCACCACACCGCCGACGTAGTGCACCAGCTTGCCCATCCATGCCGGGGCGTCCCTGAACGGTTCATCAAAGTAGTCTTCGGGCAGCTGCAGGGATACTGCGATGGCCCTCAACAGTTCCATGCCCACCGCTGACATCAGGTCCGCCCACGCCATCGCCGCCGGCTTGAGCTCCGGAAAGGACTCGTCCGGCCAGAGGTTGGGGCCCTGCAGCAGCCAGTACGGCTGGTCGGCCGGATAGTCCTTCACCGGGGCGCGTTCGGGGGAGTAGTCGATCTGTTCCCGCGCGTCCGCCCGGCCCTGCGTCACCTCGGTTCCCATCCGGGTGTAGCCGCGGAAATGCGGCGACAGGCGGTTGTCCAGCTTCATCCGCTCCTCGAGGGGCAGGCCGAAAAAGCGCCGGACCACCTCCAGGAGGTCTTCAGCCTGGCCGGGCGAGCCGCCGTACCCGGTGACCTGGAAGAACCCCACATCATGGGTGGCGTGCCGCAGCTGCTCAATGAATTCGGGGCGGAACGAGCCGTAGGGCTGCCGTGCGCTACTCAGGTCCAGAACAGGTATGGGCCCCTGGTCGTGTGACATCCTCGCAGACTAGCACCGCCGGGCCGGGCTTTATAGGCTTCGTTCATGAACCCGGATGCTTTGAGGAAAATCTGTCTTTCCTTTCCCGGCGCCTATGAGGACTTCCCCTTCGGGCCGGAGACATCGGTGTTCAAGGTCCGGACCCAGGTTACCGGCGGGGCCAGGCACGAGGCCAGGCTCTTCGCGCTGTCGTCCATGGACGTGCGCGACTTCTACGTCAATCTGAAGTGCGAGCCCGCCCTGGCGGTTCAGCTCCGTGCGGTACATCCCGAAATCACAGGTGCGTGGCACATGAACAAGACGCACTGGAACGGCATCCGCCTGGACGGCTTGCTGCCGGACGACATGGTCCGTGACATGGTGGAAGACTCGTATGACCTGGTGGTTTCCGGGTTGAGCAGGAAACAGCAGGAGCAGCTGGGCTGGGCACGCCTGGGAGGGGCAGGAACGGATGACTGACAGGGGACAGGTTTTGGGTGCACTGAATTATCCGGGAGTGGGAGCCACCGAACAGGGGTCCGCCCCGGAGGGGTTTGACCGTGTCCTGGAGGAGGCCCGGCTGGGCAGCGGACTCGCAGTCTACCGGCGAGTGGCGGACGGCATCCTGGCGTGGGAGCTGCAGCGCCGGGCGGGACTTCGGGTCAGCGCGGATGCACCCAAGGCGGTACCCGGGGCGCGGGTGGTGAGCGGCTTCGGCGTCGGGCCCCTCCGCCTGAACGCGCCCTGTGAGGTGGTGTGGGTCCACGAGCCCTCGCCGGTTGGTATGCCGCAGTCGGCGGGGTTCGGCTACGGGACGCTGCCCGGCCACCCCGCCCGCGGCGAGGAATCCTTCGAAGTGGAGATCAATGGCCAGGGGGAGGTCTGGCTACGGATCCGCGCGTTCAGCAGGCCCGCAAACTGGTTCTACGCGGCTGGCGGAATGGTGACCCGGGCGGCCCAGCGGCACGTGACGGGCCGGTACATTGAAGGGGCACGCACACTCGCCCAGGAAGGACCAGCCCAGTGATTTTTATCGTCGTTAAGTTCAAGGTCAAGCCCGACTGGTCGGAGCGCTGGCTGGACCTGGTGGACGGCTTCACGAAGGCGACGCGGCAGGAGCCTGGCAACCTGTGGTTCGACTGGTCCCGCAGCGTAGATGACCCGAACGAGTTCGTCCTGGTGGAGGCCTTCAAGGACGACGCCGCCGGTGACCACGTCAACAGTACCCACTTCAAGCAGGCCATGGCCGACATGCCCCAGGCGCTCGCCGAGACACCCCGGATCATCAGCCGCCAGCTCGAAGGCCAAGGCTGGGACCAGATGGGCGAGCTCACCATCGAGTAGGGAAGGCCCGCCATGTGGATCGGCTGGATTGAGTTCGACATCCTGCTCGGGGACGTGCACAGCCTGAAGGAGAAGCGCTCCGTGGTCCGGCCGCTCCTGGCCGAACTCAAGCGCCGCTTCGAGATCTCCGTCGCCGAGGTGGGGGACCACAGCCAGTACCGGCGCACGCAGCTGGGCGCTGGCCTCGTCGCAGCGGACCGGCCACACCTCGTGGAGGTGCTGGCCGCCGTCGAACGCTTTGTGGCGGGCCGGCCGGAGATCGAGCTGCTCAGCGTGCGCCAACGGGAGCTCCACAGCGAGGACTGACCCCCATCGATTGCTCCGTAAACGCCCTTTGTAGCGTCAAAAGGGCGTTTGCGGAGCAGTCGATGCGGGGTGTGGATAACTTCTGCGGAGCTTGCACGGTTTTGGTCTGATGTAGCCATGAAGACTGCACGTCCGCTTCCGGAAGTACTTGAGGGCCGCCCCTTCACAGCGGCTGAGGCTGCACGGGAAGGGGTCTCGGCCAAACGCCTCAGGCATCGTTCCCTCAGCAGGCTTGGCAAGGGCATCAGGGCGGACGGCCCGACGGCGGAGCTCGCCTTGAGCGTCAGGGTGCGGCCTTTCATCGAGGTCAACGAGCTCTGCGCTGCCTCGCATGTTACGGCTGCGGAGCTTCACGCGCTGCCTCAGCGGCGCCTTGACGCCTTTGACGTCTACCACCTCATCCGTCCGGAGGGCGCAGCCCACCTGGCCCGGCCCCACGTCATCGTCCACCGTATGAAGCTCTACGAGGACGAGGTGATGATGGTTGACGGGCTTCCGGTCACAACCCCTGAGCGAACCTGGCTGGACATGGCGGAGCTGCTGTCCGTGGATGAGCTCGTGGCAATGGGGGATAACTGCGTCCGTGTGCCGAGGCCTGAATTTGAAGACCGGGACATGCCGCTGTGCAGCGTCGGCGACCTGCAACGAACCATTGACAGGCACCGGGGAAAGCGGGGGCTCCGGAAGGCGAAGGAGGCCCTGGAACTCATCCGGGTCGGATCGGATTCTCCGCAGGAAACGATGCTGCGGCTCGCCATCGTCCGCGCGGGGCTGCCCGAGCCCGAGCTGAACGTTCCGATCATCGCCGACGACGGCACCAGGCATCACGAGCCCGACCTCTCGTACCGGAAGTACCGGATTGGTATTGAGTACGACGGCGAGCACCATGGAGAGGAGGGGCAGATCGTACGGGACATCTACCGCTCAGAGCGCTACGCCGCCCTGGGGTGGACGGAGGTCAGGATCTCGAAGCGCCATATGCTCAACGACGCCAAACCGGCCGCGGCCAAAGTTCTTGTTGCCTTGGTGCAGGCCGGCTGGCGGAGATGCAATTAAAAACGATTGCTCCGCAACCGCCGTTTTGAGTGCTCAAAAGGGCGGTTACGGAGCAACCGATGAGGGCTAAATCAGCCGAAGTACTTCGGCAGCGTCCCTTCGTGGGCTTCGCGGAGGGCGTCAAGGGACAGGCTCTCCACGCCGTTGATCTCCAGCGTGCCGCTGGCTGCGTCCACCACGCCGATGCGGGTGTGCGCGAAGCCGCGGGCGGTGCACATGTCGGTGAAGCGGACTTCCTCGGACCGCGGGACGCCAACGACTGCACGGCCCTGGGACTCGGAGAAGAGCGCGGTGAACAGGTCCACGCCGTCCCGGTCCAGAACGTCCTGCAGTGCGATCCGGGCACCGACGCCGTAGCGCAGCGAAGACTCAACCAGGGCAGCCGCGAGGCCGCCTTCGGAGAGGTCGTGCGCGGAGTCGATCATGCCGTCGCGTGAGGCGTTGATCAGGATTTCACCCAGGGCGCGTTCTGCCTCAAGGTCCACCTTCGGCGGCTGCCCGCCCAGGTGGCCGCGCATGTTGGCCCACTCGGAACCGTCCAGCTCCGCAGCGGTGGTGCCCAGGAGGTAGATCGCCTGCCCGTCCTCACGCCAGCCCGACGGCGTGCGGCGCGCAACGTCGTCGAGCTTGCCCAGGACCGCCACCACGGGGGAGGGGTGGATGGGCGTGGTGCCCGTCTGGTTGTACAGCGAGACGTTGCCGCCGGTGACCGGGATGCCCAGCACCATGCAGGCGTCGGACAGGCCGCGGATGGCCTCGGCCAGCTGCCACATGACGTCCGGGTCCTCGGGGGAGCCGAAGTTCAGGCAGTCGCTGACGGCCATGGGGATGGCGCCTGCGGTGGCAACGTTCCGGTAGGCCTCGGCCAGCGCCAGCTGGGCACCGTGGTACGGGTCGAGGTAGGTGTAGCGGCCGTTGGCGTCGGTAGCCAGGGCAACGCCCAGGCCGGACTCCTCGTCCACGCGGACCACCCCGGCGTCGTCGGGGAACGCCATCGAGGTGTTGCCGCCCACGTACCGGTCATACTGGTTGGTGATCCAGGACTTGGAGCACATGTTCGGCGATGCCACCAGTTCAGTGACGGCGGCAGCCAGCGAGGCCGGGCTGGTGGGGCGCCCGGCGTCCTGCACGGAACCGGTGAAGGTGTCGGCCTGGACGGCGTCCTGCCACTCGGGGCGGGCGAACGGGCGGTCGTAGACCGGGCCGTCGTGCGCCACGGTGCGGGGATCGACGTCGACAATCACGTCGCCTTCCCAGGTGATGATCAGCCGGCCGGTGTCGGTGACTTCGCCCAGCCAGGAGTACTCCACGGCCCACTTGTCCATCACGGCTTCGAACGCTTCCACGTTCTCCGGGGTGACCACGGCCATCATGCGTTCCTGCGACTCGGACATCAGGATTTCGCCCGGGGTCAGTGTGGGGTCACGCAGCAGGACCGAGGTCAGCTCAACCTGCATGCCGCCGTCACCGTTGGACGCCAGCTCGGACGTGGCGCAGGAGATGCCTGCCGCGCCGAGGTCCTGGATGCCTTCCACCAGTGAGCCCTTGAAGAGCTCCAGGCAGCATTCGATGAGGACCTTTTCGGCGAAGGGGTCGCCCACCTGGACGGCGGGGCGCTTGGACGGCTTGGTGTCGTCGAAGGACTCGGAGGCCAGCACGGACGCGCCGCCGATGCCGTCGCCGCCGGTGCGCGCACCGAACAGGACCACCTTGTTGCCCTTGCCCGAGGCGTTGGCCAGCCGGATGTCCTCGTGCCGCATGACGCCCACAGCGAGGGCGTTGACCAGGGGGTTGCCCTGGTACACGGAGTCGAAGACCATCTCGCCGCCGATATTGGGCAGGCCCAGGGAGTTGCCGTAGCCGCCGATGCCGGCCACTGCGCCGTGCATAACACGGGCGGTGTCCGGGTGGTCGATGGCGCCGAAGCGCAGCGGATCCATCACGGCCACCGGGCGGGCGCCCATGGAGATGATGTCGCGGACGATGCCGCCGATGCCGGTCGCCGCACCCTGGTAGGGCTCAACGAACGACGGCGAGTTGTGCGATTCGATCTTGAAGGTCACGGCCCAGCCGTCCCCCAGGTTGGTCACGCCGGCGTTTTCGCCGATGCCCACCAGCATGTCCTTCTTCATCTCCTCGGTGACCTTCTGG
This sequence comes from Arthrobacter sp. E70, assembly GCF_058266945.1. NCBI lineage: Bacteria > Bacillati > Actinomycetota > Actinomycetes > Micrococcales > Micrococcaceae > Arthrobacter > Arthrobacter sp. E70. The sequence continues at coordinate 8,156 of NZ_JBYQFR010000009.1, forward strand.
CCGAACTGGCGCAGGTGGTTCTTGGAGGACTTGTAGGAGCAGTGCTCGCTCCACATGACGGAGTACATGGCCAGTTCGGCGCCGGTGGGGCGGCGGCCCAGGACCTTGACGATCTCGTCGAACTCGTTCTGCTTCAGGCCCAACTCGGCCCAGGGCAGCTCGGTGTCCGGGGTCTTGGCAGCATTCTCGACGGTGTCGATGTTGAACTTCTTGGTGGTTTCGGTGGTCACTTGTCGCCTCCCACAATCTTGTTCAGTACGGAGGTGAAGAATCCCAGGCCGTCGGTGTCGGACCCGCCGATCCCGTCCAGCGACTCGGGGCCGAAGCCCGGTTCCACGGCGTGCTCGGGGTGCGGCATGAGGCCCACCACGTTGCCGGCGGCGTTGGAGATGCCGGCGATGTCGCGGCGGGAACCGTTCGGGTTGAAGCCCACGTACCGGAACACCACGCGGCCCTCGGCCTCAAGGGCGTCGAGGGTCTTCTCGTCCGCGATGTACTGGCCGTCCTGGTTCTTCAGCGGGATGGTGATCTCCTGGCCCGCCTCGTAGTCAAGGGTCCACGCGGTGTTGCTGTTTTCGACGCGCAGCACCTGGTCGCGGCACAGGAACTTCAGGTGGTCGTTCTTGATCATCGAACCGGGCAGCAGGTGCGACTCGGTGAGGATCTGGAAGCCGTTGCAGATGCCCAGGACGGGAAGCTTGGCGTCGCTGTTGGCGGCGTCGATGATCTTCGACATCAGGGGTGCAAAGCGGGCAATGGCGCCGGCGCGCAGGTAGTCACCGTAGGAGAACCCGCCGGGGATGATGACGGCGTCCACGTCGCCGAGTTCGCTGTCGCCGTGCCACAGCTCGACGGCGGTGGCACCGGCCAAGCGCACGGCGCGGGCCGCGTCCCGGTCGTCAAGGGTTCCTGGGAAGGTGACGACGCCGATGCGGGCGCCGGCCAGGCGTGGCGCCGCCGCGACGGCGACGGCCTCGCCGATCAAGGGAAGTTCAGTCATGTCAGGCCTCGACGACCTCGACGTTGACGACGTCCTCGATGACCGGGTTGGACAGGAGGGTTTCGGCGGCGTCGCGGGCCTGGGCCAGGATAGCCTCGGTCACCTCGCCGTCGACGGTCAGTTCGAAACGCTTGCCCTGGCGGACAGCGCTGAAGCTGGTGAAGCCCAGCCGGGGCAGAGCGCCAACGATTGCCTTCCCCTGCGGGTCCAGAATCTCGGGCTTGGGCATGACGTCAACAACGATCCGGGGCATCCGGTAACTCCTGTGCGTGAGCTTGGGTAAGGGCGCAGCGGAGTGGTGCCGTCTCACGCCTACCAGGATCTTGGGGACAGTTGGGCAACTGCCGTGGTCAACGATGAGGTGGGGCGCTCCGCGAGCTTGCCCTCCCATTCTACCGGGCCGCGCGGACCCCTTTGTATTCTGTGAAATCGCGGCCGGGAGACGGCGGGAACCCTCCCCTGCTGGGTGCCACCGGTGGAGTTCTGGAGTTGACCGCCTGCCTTCATTAGGATTGCGGCATGGCTGAGAATTCGAAGTCCCTCCTGCTGCCAGTGGTTGCCGCGGCGGTGTTTGCCGGGCTGGGCCGGATGGTGTTCCAGAAGGTCAAAGCTGACCGAGTGGCCCGCCAGAACAAGGTAGCCGGGCCGGTGGATGAGAAGACCAGGCAATGGATCAGTGAGGTAGTGCGCACGCCGCGGCCTTAGCGGGAGCAGGCCAATCCTCGCCAGGGCGTCCTTCGGGGCGCCCTTTTTCGTGCCCGGCCGAAGCGGCTTCCAAGGGGTATATGACAATGAGAGATAGTTCTTTGTTTGCTATGTCATATCCGGCTATCAGTCTGTAATCTTTGAGCAGTCTGGTCTCACCAAATTACAAAATCTGTAATTTCTTCTGGGGTGCCAGTCGTCCGGCCGCCCCTTATTGACTGGCGGCCCATCGTGAAAGGGTTGCGCGTGAATTCAACTGGAAAGAGCCCCGTGCGGGCTGGGGGACTCCGGAAGGCTGCGGCGCTTGCCGTCGGGCTGCCCCTTTTGCTTGGGTCATTGGTGGCTGGTCCCGCATCGGCGGCACCGGAAGACCGGGGGCAAGCGGGCACGGCCGCAGGCGCCCAGGGCACTCAGTTCAAGGACGGCCGGTACATTGTGGTCCTGGCCGGACCGGCAGCTGCGGCTTATGAAGGACAGACCCCGGGGCTTGGGGCAACCAAGCCGCAGCAGGGTAGGAAGCTGGATGCGGGAAGCGCCAACTTCAAGGCCTACGACGCCCACCTGCGCCAGCAACAGCGCGACGTCGCTGCCAGCCAGGGAGTGGCCCCTGCCAAGCAGTACACCGCAGCGCTGAACGGGTTCACCGCAGAGCTGACCGCGGGGCAGGCCGCCGCGCTGTCGAAGGACAGCCGGGTCCTGGTGGTGGCGCCCGAGGTTGAGAACACGCCGGATTACACCACCACAGACTTCCTCAAGCTCACCGGCCCTGAGGGCATGTGGGCAAAGCAGTTCGGCGGGGAGGCCAATGCCGGAAAGGGTGTCGTGGTCGGTGTCATCGACTCCGGCTACGCTCCGGACAACCCCTTCCTCCAGGGTGAACCCGTCGCACCCCTGCAGGGCAGGCCGCAAGTGGGGGTCCCGTACCGCACCGGCGAAGGCAGGATCGCCATGCTGAAGGCGGACGGCACCACCTTCGAAGGCGAATGCCAAAAGGGCCAGCAATCCGGGGCAACGTTCAACGGGTCGCTCTGCAACTCGAAGGTCATCAGCGCCCGCTACTTTGCCGACGCATTCCTGCAGTACGTCGCCCCGAAGGACCGTGCCAAAGAAGAACTGATCTCTCCCGTTGACGTCGGCAGCCACGGCACTCACACGGCCACCACAGCGGCCGGCAACGCGAACGTCGAACAGGTGATCGACGGTGTCAGCTTCGGGAAGAGCTCGGGTGTGGCACCCGCCGCGAAGGTCTCCGTCTACAAAGTCTGTTGGGAGGACAATAGCCCCGACACGGGCGGCTGCTACTCCTCCGCCTCCGTCGAGGCGGTGGAAGCAGCCCTCAAGGACGGCGTGGATGTCCTGAACTACTCCATCTCCGGAAACAACAACAGCACCACCGATCCCGTGGCGCTGGCCTTCCTGAACGCCGCTGCCGCCGGCGTCTTTGTCTCCGCATCGGCCGGCAACTCCGGCCCCACGGCTTCCACCGTGAACCATGCCTCGCCGTGGCTTACCACTGTGGCTGCCTCCACCTTCCCCAGCGACCTGCTCGGAACAGTCAAGGTCTCGGACGGCTCGCTGTACCGTGGCGCCTCCATCATGAAGGCCGAGGTGGCTGACAAGCCCACGGTGATCGCTGCGGCGGCTGCCGCCGCGGGTGCCACGAATGCCAACCTGTGCGCACCCGGATCACTGGATCCGGCGAAAGTGGCGGGCAAGGTGGTGGTCTGCGACCGCGGCGTGGTGGACCGGACCGCCAAGAGCCAGGAAGTCCTGGACAAGGGCGGGGTGGGCATGATCCTGGTGAACCTTTCCAGCAGCTCGGAGGACGCTGACAACCACGCGGTGCCCACCGTCCACGTCAACGCTCCCAAGAGCCTGGAGCTGAAATCCAAGCTGGAAGCGAACCCCGCACTCACCGTTAGCCTGGTGAAGGGTGACCTGACCGGCCTGCCCCCGGCCCCCGCGCCCCAGATCGCAGGATTCTCGTCCCGCGGTCCCACCCTCGCCGCCGGCGGCGACCTGCTCAAGCCCGACATCGCCGCGCCGGGCGTCAACGTCCTTGCCGGCGTCTCCACCATCGGCAATGACGGCGACGAGTTCGGTTTCATGTCCGGCACGTCCATGGCGGCCCCGCACATTTCCGGCTTCGGCGCCCTGGTGCTGGGCAGGCAGCCGTCATGGAGCCCCGCGATGGTCAAGTCCGCGATGATGACCACCGCTTACCCGTTGGTCAAGGCTGACGGCTCCGCCAACACCGATCCCTTCCAGGGCGGGGCGGGGCACATCGATTCCGCCCGTGTCCTCGATCCCGGGCTGGTCTACAACTCAGGCAGCCAGGACTGGTTCGGATTCCTCAACGGCCAGGGTGTGCAAACCGGTGCTCCCCAAGCGGGATCAATCAATGCCCGTGACCTCAACCTCCCGTCTATCGCATTGGGAAGCCTGGTAGGCGAGGTCCAAGTGAAGCGCAAACTCACGGCGTTGGTCCCGGGAACTTACCGGTCGGAACTCAATATGCCGGGCTTCAACGTTCAGGTGGAGCCGAAAGTCCTCAACTTCACGAAGGCAGGCGAAACCCGTGAGGTGACACTGACCATCCGCAACTCTGGCGCGCCGATGGGCAAATTCAGCACCGGAACACTGACCTGGAAGGGTCCGAAAACGGCGTCCTCGCCCATCGCCGTTCGCCCGGTTGATGCCCAAATCGCGTCGTCGTTCTCCTTCAACTCGGCCACCGGGACAGGCAGCGGATCCATGGAGCTGGTCTCCGGTTCGGACAGCCCCATCAGCGTCGGCGTGGAGGGCTTGGCACCGCTGAGCCAGACGGCGATAACGAAGACGCCTGGGGCGTACGCGCCCACGAACGACGAGCACAATGCGCTGCTCCAGGTGCAGGTTCCCGCCGGCGCTTCCTTCGCCCGGTTTGGCATCCAGGCGCAAGCGGACGACGTCGACTGGGACATGGTGGTGTACGCGCCGAACGCTTCGGGTGGACTAACGGCAACCCAGGTGGCGACTGCCTCTGCCAGTGAGTTCCTGGATATTGAATCGCCGCGGGCGGGAACGTACTACGTGGTGGCAAACCTGTACTCCACGCCGGACAACGGACCGGCCACCGCTTCCGTCCAGGCGGTGACGTTCGCCGGGGATGCCGGCAACCTCACCGTGGATCCGAACCCCATTATGGCTCCGAACGGAACGGCAACATCGGCAAACCTGGCTTGGACCGGCCTGTCCGAGGGGTCCTACCTTTCGCGGCTGAGTCTGGGCGGGAACGGCGTCAGGACCTGGGTGAATGTCCAGGTGGGGACTGGCTCTGCCACGGCTCCGGCCGGCGCTCCGCAGCTTGGCCTGGCACAGGCGGTGCCCGCCAGCTGACGCGCCAAGATCTGGGGGGAAGGTCCCGGGCGGTCGACAACCGCCCGGGACCTTTTTCGTTCCTGCGGCCCCGTGTTGGCTTCGCAACGTGGGGCGACGCAATCAGGCGGACGTGCCGCCTCCCAACAGCGGAGCCATGGCGTTCCAGCGGGCAATCTCGCAGCCATCCGTGCGGCTGAAAATAGAGTCCACGGCGCGGCCGTCGATGGTGCCGGTGACCACCGCGACCTGCGGGCCGCCGTACTGCTGCGTGCACAGCTTCGGAGGGCCCGGCACCGGGAAAAAGATGGCTTCGCCGAACCGTTCCACGGCGGCGAGGGCCGCTTCCGGATCCGGCACGGTGGTGCCGTCGGCGGGGCGGCCATCCCTGGCCACCAGACGGAAGACGTATTCGGGGGAGCCGGCATCCGTCCGGAGGCTGACAGTCAGGTCGATCACGGATGCTCCCCGGCCATGGCCGCATCGAGTTCCCGGGCCAGCCTTTCCCGCAGCACCGAGGCCTCCGCTGCGAATGCCCGCTGGTACTCGACATACGCGGCCTTGCCCTGCGGCGTCTCGATGGGAATAGCCGGGTATCCCCATTCCGCCAGGTCGTACGGTGATGCCTGCATGTCCATGGCCCGGATGCGCCAGGACAGCTCGAAGCAGTCCATCACCAGTTCGCTTGGCAGCGCCGGCAGCAGCTTGTACGCCCACTTGTAGAGGTCCATGTTGGCGTGCAGGCAGCCGGGCTGCTCCAGGTGGCGCTGGCTCTCCCGGGTTGGCGCAAACTCGTTCAGGGGTAGCGCGTCCGGAGTGTAGAAGCGGAACGCGTCAAAGTGGGTGCACCGGATTTTGTTGTCCTCCACCACCTTGTCGGTGCCGGCCGCACCCAGCCTCAGCTGCAGGTATTCGTGGCGAAGGTCGAACTTGTCCTGGCGGTACACCATGGCCCACTCATGCAGCCCGAAGCAGCCAAACTGGGCCGGGCGCGCAGCGGTACCGCGGAGGATGACGCCAGCGAAGGCCACCGCATCCTTGCGGTCGGCCAGGAAGGCGGCCCGGTCGAAGGTGACCGCGTTGCTTCCCGCCGGCAGCCCCAGGAAGGCTAGCTCGCCGTCGTCGAGCGTCCTGTAATGCTTCCAACTGCGGCGCAGCACCGCCTGGTCACCGGTGAGGACCGTCCCGGCGCCCGGGTGCCAGCGCTTCAGCTGGCCCGGCTTTTGCGTGTAGTAGGTAAACAGGAAGTCCTCCACCGGATGCTTTTGTCCTGAGGACCGGCGGGCAAGGTAGGGATCGGCGTAGCGGCTGACGCGTTGCAGGTGGGCTTCCTCCCTGCTTCGCCCGGTGTCCGCCGCCAGAAGGCTAAGAGGCTCCACCCGCGGTACCCAACACGTCCTTGGCGGCTTCCCATGCGCTGATTTCACACCCGTCGGTCCGTACAAAGGAGGCATCAACGGCAACTCCGTCCACCACTCCTGTCACGGTCGCCTTCTGCGGGCCGCCGTACTGCTGCGTGCAGGCCTGGGCGCTCCCTTGGGTGGCTGGCGCCAGGATGGCAGGGTTCGCCTTCAACGCCGCGCAGGCTGCGGCCGCGTTGGGGTGGCTGCTTTCCGCGGCCGGCGTTCCGGCGGTGCAGACCAAGGTGTAGTCGAGTTGGGCTGCGCCTTCGGACGGCACGACGGTGATGGCCAGCTCGGCGTTTCCCTGGCCCGGTCCGGGCGACGGCCGGGACGTGGGGGGTGCCGGGGCCGGCACCGAGGTTTCGGCGTCGGGGGACGGGGTGCCCGAGGTAGATGGCGGGGTGGCGGGGGAAGAACCGGAGGGGGCCGGGGAAGATGGGCCCGACGACGAGCCCTCCGGGGTGCCGGAACAGCCGGAGACCAGCCCGGCACCAAGTGCCAGGACTGCAGCGAACAGCCGTGCTTGATGCATCAGGCCACCTCTCCTGCGCTCGATGATTTTCGTCCGATAATTCTATTCATTTGCGCGCCCGGGGCCACTGCGGCGGGGATGGGCGTGGGCGCCCGCTAGGAAGTGCTCCCTCCCGACGTGGCAGCGATCAATCCCATCATGGAAGCATGCAGTTCGGTGACCTGTTCCCGGCTCAGGCCCAGCCGCTCCATCATGGTGCCGGGTACGTTGAGCGCCTGCTGCCTCAGCGCGGCGCCTTCGGGAGTCAGTTCGACGGCGAGGGCCCGCTCGTTTCCGTCCACGCGGCGCCGGGTGATCAGCCCGGCGGCTTCCAGCCTGCGGAGCAGGGGAGAGATGGTGGCCGGTTCCTGGGCAAGGGCTGCGCTGATGTTCTTCACTGTCCGGGGGCTTGTTTCCCAGAGGCAGAGCATCACCAGGTACTGCGGATGCGTCAGGTTGAGCTTCTCCAGGACAGGCTTGTAGGCGCCCACAACGCTGCGTGCTGCGACCGTCAGGGCGAAGCAGAGCTGGTGTTCCAGCAGCAGGTCTTCGTCCCGTACCGTGTCGACGCTGGTGGTCATTGATCCTCCAATTGTTAGTGCACTAACAGTTAGTGTACATTTCTAAGCAGGAAATGCAGTGAGTGGAAGGAACCGCTTCATGGACAGGGCCAGATCAGGGCAGAAGGGCAACGCCTCCCAGCGCTTCATGCGGGCCACGGGGAAGCTGAGGGCCATCTTCGGTCCGGCGAGCCGAACGTCGCTGGCGCATGACATGACGGAAGAGAACCGCAGGCTGCTGGCCCAGCGGCAGGCAGAAACCCAGCAGTGGGAGACCATCACCAGGCCGGACGGCAGCACGTACGTCGTGCCGAGGAACCCGGAGGACCGCTCCCTGCGCTGATCCGCAGGGCTCACCGTTCCGCCCTGCGGCGACGTGCCTGGCCGATGCCATTCTTCCGCCGCCTGCCGGCTCCTTTTTCCCGCGACGGGTTTAAACTAAGGGCACTGGCTCCCGCCGGAGCCAGCGGCACTTTCGCCCGAGGCTCGGGAAGGGGGTGGAAAACAGTGGCACATGTCCTCAGTGGTTTCATGGGCCTGACTGACAGGCTCCGTTTCTTCTTCGGTCCTGCTACCCGACTGGACGCCGACGCACCCGTCGTACACAAGCACGACGAATTCGAGCAGGCCTCCGAAGAGGACCTCTCGCATTTCGTGGTCGAAACCGACTCAACCGGCCACCACTACGCCGTGCGCCGCGAAGACCTGGAAAACCAAGGCTGACATCCTTATCCAGGGCCCTCAAGTACACAAAAGCCGGGCCGTCCTTTTGATCCATCAAGAGGACGGCCCGGCTTTTTGCTGCCGGACCTAGCGGCCGGTCCCGCCGTACACGGTGGCTTCGCTCTCGCTGTCCAGCCCAAACGCCTTGTGGATCACACGGACGGCCTCGTCCAGCAGGTCCGCATGCGTTACCACGGAGATGCGGATCTCGGAGGTGGAGATCATGTTGATGTTGATGCCGGCGTCCGACAGCGCCTTGAAGAACGTGGCCGAAACACCGGGGTGGGACCGCATGCCGGCACCGATCAGTGACAGCTTGCCGATCTGCTCGTTGTACTCGATCGATTCGAAGCCGATCTGGTCCTGGGCGGCGTGCAGCGCAGCCAGGGCATCGGCACCTTCAACGATCGGCAGGGTGAAGGAGATGTCCGTCTTGCCCGTGCCGTGGGTGGATACGTTCTGGACGATCATGTCGATGTTGGAGTGCGCATCGGCAATGACCTGGAAGATCGCGGCGGCCTTGCCGGGAATGTCGGGGACGCCGACCACGGTGACCTTGGCTTCTGAACGGTCATGGGCAACGCCGGAGATGATTGGCTGCTCCAAGGCAACTCCCTCTTGAGTGGTGATTTTGTCTTCGGCGCTGGGGATGACCCAGGTGCCTTCGTGCTGGCTGAATGAGGAACGGACGTGCAGCGGGACACCGAACCGGCGGGCGTATTCGACGCAGCGCAGGTGCAGGATCTTGGCTCCCGAGGCTGCGAGCTCCAGCATCTCCTCGCTGGAGATGGTGTCGATCTTCTGGGCCGAGGGGACAACGCGGGGATCGGCGGTGAAGATGCCGTCAACGTCCGTGTAGATCTCGCAGACGTCGGCTTCCAGTGCGGCTGCCAGGGCAACGGCCGTGGTGTCGGAGCCGCCACGGCCCAGGGTGGTGATTTCGTTGGTGGCCCGGGTCATGCCCTGGAACCCTGCAACGATGGCGATGTTTCCCTTGTCCAGGGCAGTACGGATCCGGTGCGGGTCGACGTCGATAATCCGGGCCTTGCCGTGGATCCCGTCCGTGATCATGCCGGCCTGGGATCCGGTGAAGGACTGTGCGGACGCGCCGAGCTTGTTGATGGCCATGGCCAGCAGGGCCATGGAGATGCGCTCGCCGGCCGAGAGGAGCATGTCCATTTCCCGGGCGGGTGCGGAATCCGTGACCTGTGCGGCGAGGTCCAGCAGTTCATCCGTGGTGTCGCCCATGGCCGAAACGACCACTACAACCTCGTTGCCGGCCTGCTGGGCGTCAACGACGCGCTTGGCAACGCGCTTGATGCCGTCCGCGTCCGCCACGGAGGAGCCGCCGAACTTCTGCACGATGAGCTGTTTGGTCGCCGCTTTGCCGGCGGGCTGCACCTGCGGCTGTGTTGCGTTGTGCACTTCGGTGGTGGGCGTACTCATGCGCGTACCTTCATCGGATCAATTGGAGTTCTGGAGGCTTGGCAGCCTGACGCCGGGCCGGCGCGACTTCCTTTCGACAGTTTATCGCCGTGCGAAGAGCGGCGCGGAATTGTGACCGCATGCCGGTCCCCCGGTGCCATGGGCGGGGGCAACCGTTAGCCGAGGGCGTTCCGGCGTCCCTCGAAGGCCCGTCCCAGCGTGACCTCGTCGGCGTACTCGAGGTCCCCGCCCACCGGCAGCCCGGATGCCAGGCGGGTGACGGCGATGCCGATCGTCTTGAGCATGCGGGCCAGGTAGGTGGCCGTTGCCTCACCCTCCAGGTTCGGATCGGTGGCGATGATGACTTCCTGGATCTCGCCGTCGTTCAGCCTGGTGAGCAGTTCGCGGATCCGCAGCTGCTCCGGACCAACGCCGGCAATGGGATTGATGGCGCCGCCCAGCACGTGGTACCGGCCACGGAACGACCGGGTGCGTTCGACTGCGAGGACATCCTTGGACTCCTCGACCACGCAGATGACGGACGGGTCACGGCGGGGGTCCCGGCAGATGTTGCACTTTTCCTGTTCGGTGACATTGCCGCAGACGGTGCAGAACTTCACCCGCTCCTTCACCGTGGTGATGGCCTCGACCAGCCGCTTCATGTCCTGGGGGTCCGCTTCGAGGATGTGGAACGCCAGCCGCTGCGCGGACTTGGGGCCCACCCCTGGAAGGCGTCCGAGCTCATCGATCAGCTCCTGGACAGCACCTTCGTACACGTTTCCCTCTTTAGCTTGGTATGGATTGCGGGTGAATGGATCGGCAGTTCAGCTGGGGGCCGGGGGTCAGTACCGTGGCGGAACCGGGCTTCCGTCCAGGGACCGCTCCTCGATCAGCTTCCCGCCCAGGATCCGTTCCACGGCGGCCCGGCCGAACACCCCTGACTCCTCAATGGTTTCGTCGTCGGCGCTCGGTATGTCCTGGACATAAGCAGTTGCCGCCGCAGCGCTGGAGGGCGCCTTGGCGCGGCCGGCAGCAGCCTCCGGGCTGTTGGACAGCCGCTGGTAGAGGCTTTGCCGGGTTTCCGTGCGTGCCGCAGCAGGTGAGCTGCCGGGAGCTGCGGGACGTGCGGGAGCGACGGCGGGTGCGGACCCTGCTGAGGCCATCGCAAATTCCGGGGCCGGAGCAGGTTGGGATTCCGCGGCGGGCTGGCCCGGTGACGCCCAGCCAGTTGCAGGTGCAGCAACGGACGCAGTCACGGGAATGGATGGAGGAACCTGTGCGGTTGCCGGCTCGTAGCGGGGAACCTGGACAGGTCCGCTCGGTTCAGGCTGGCCCGAAGCAGGGGAAGCGGCACCCACGTTGCTTTTATCCCCGACCACCCACACGCCCGGTGCCTGCTCCACAGCCCGTGTCCAAGGGTCGTGCGCGGCGGTCGCGGACTGCCGGGGGCTTTCCCGTGCAGCAGCCGGCGCGGTGGCGCGGCTGTCCGCACGCGGTGACGGTTCCCAGTCCATGGGTGGTTCCTCGTCCAGCGGGGGAGCGTCTTCGTCCCGCGCGGGTCCCCAGTCATCGTCCGAGTAGGAATAGTCGCCGCCTGCATCGGGGTATGAGGCCGGGGCAGGCTGCGCGGCGCTGGAAGGGTCGCCGGACGTCGAACCGCTTGCACGTACGGGAGAGGAAGACGGGTTGGGGGTTTCCGCGATCGCCGTTGCCTGAGCGGCGGGTGTGGGTGAAGCCGGAGCGCCGCCCGGTGCTGCATGGTGGGATGGGGCTGCATGGTCGGGTGCTGCTGCATGGACGGCCGTGGTGGCTTCCGCAGGGGCGGTGGCTACCGCGGAGCTGCCGGAACTGCGGGGTCCACTACCGGCGGCCGCACCTCCGGTCTGTTCGCCAAAGCTCCGGCCTGCGCCGGGTTGGGCTCCAAGGGTCCGGGCTCCAACGGTCCGGGCTTCAAGGGTTTGGGCTCCAAGGGTTTGGGCTCCGGCATCCGGGCCGGTGCCTGCCTGGCGGGGAGCGTCCATGGTGGAGGGGGCGGGCGCCAGTCCCCACGCAACGTCAGCTGAAGTGGCGGGAACCACCGGGCTGGCCGGTGCTTTTGGGTTTGGCTCAGCGCTCGATCGGCTGCCGCCGCGTTGCTGGCCGGCGCCGCCCGACTGGCTTGGGCCGCCCGACTGGCTTGCGCCGTTGGGTTGGCTCGGGCCGTTGGTTTGGCTTGCGCCATTGGTTTGGCTTGCGCCGCCTGCCACTGCGTTGATCTGGCAGTCGATCCCCACCGTCTTGTGGATGGCCCGCCGCAGGTTCTCCGAATGGTCCCCCCGGCCGAAAGCGCCCGCCAGTCCCTGGGTGGTGAAGGACAGCGTCAGGATGCTGCCGTCGTAGGAGCTGACCTGTGCATTGGGCTCAACAAGGGCCCACGTGCTGCGCTTGATCTTGGACAGCGTCTGCAGGACCTCAGGCCAGGCCCTGCGCAGGACTTCCACATCACCCATCGCCGGCGGTGCGGCAGGTGCGGAACCGGCGGGTTGCTCCCGGTGTCCGTCCTGGGCCTGCGGGTTGACGGCGGCAGGGGTCCCGTGGGCTTGGGCCGCAGGGGCCGGAATTTCCCGATCGCGGGTTTCCGGGGCCGGGGTGTGGCCGTCCGGGGCGTGCCGGGGCTGTGGTTCCGGAACCTGCGATCCCTCAGCGGGCACGTGCGGCGTGGTGGGGGCGGCCGGCCTTTCCGCAGCGGGTGCGGTGCGCCCGCCGGTTTCATCCACCGGCCAGTCGTTTCTGCTCACCCGGGGTGGCGTCAGCGGGGTGCGCGGGCCCGCCGGAGCCGGAGCGCCCGGGGCTTCCGAGGACGCGGGCGCGGTGGCAGCCGGGGGCTTTTCTGCGCGGCTGGGTTCCGAGTGGTGGATTTCCGGGCCCGCGGCAGGTGGGGCGTCAGCCGGCTGCTGGACGGGCTGGGGTGCTGGTGCCTGCGTTGGCTGGGCCTGGTGCGGAGACTGGGCGGGGGCGCCGACGTCATTGCCCGCATAGTTGAGGCGCCGTTCAACGCGGTCAATCCGGGCGGCCATGCCGCGCTCATTCTGTTCGGCGCTGGGGAGCAGGATCCGGGCGCAGAGCAGTTCCAGGTGCAGCCGAGGGGATGTGGCGCCCGTCATTTCGGTCAGGGCGGTGTTGGTGACATCGGCGGCGCGGGAAAGTTCCGCTGCCCCCAGGTTGTGGGCTTGGTTCTGCAGGCGGGCGATCTGGTCCGCCGGCATGCCGCGCAGGATGGCATGGGCGCTCTCAGGCATGGCCTGGACGATGATCAGGTCCCGGAAGCGCTCCAGCAGGTCCTCGACGAACCGGCGCGGATCGTGGCCCGTCTGGATGACCCGGTCCACAGCACGGAAGACCGTCGCGGCGTCCGAAGCGGCAACCGCTTCCACGACGTCGTCCAGCAGCGATGCATGGGTGTAGCCGAGCAGTGCCACGGCGAGCTCGTAGTCCAGCCCGTTGGGCCCGGCACCGGCCATGAGCTGGTCCAGGACGGAAAGCGAGTCACGGACGGAACCGCCGCCGGCCCGGATGACCAACGACAGCACGCCGGGAGCCACGGGAACGTTTTCCTGCTGGCACAAAAGTTCGAGGTAGGCCATCAGCGGCTCCGGCGGCACCAGCCGGAACGGGTAGTGGTGCGTCCGGGAGCGGATGGTTCCGATGACCTTGTCCGGCTCGGTGGTGGCAAAGATGAACTTGATGTGTTCCGGCGGTTCCTCCACGATCTTCAGCAGGGCGTTGAATCCGGCTGAAGTGACCATGTGGGCTTCGTCGATGATGAAGATCTTGTAGCGGTCCCGCACGGGAGCGAAGGTGGCGCGTTCGCGGAGGTCCCGGGCGTCATCAACGCCACCGTGGCTGGCAGCGTCGATCTCGATGACGTCCAGCGATCCGGAGCCGCCGCGGGCCAGCTCCACGCAGCTGGGGCAGGTGCCGCAGGGGGTGTCCGTGGGGCCCTGCGCGCAGTTGAGGCAGCGGGCCAGGATGCGGGCGGAGGTGGTCTTGCCACAGCCCCTGGGGCCGGAAAAAAGGTAGGCGTGGTTGACGCGGTTCTTCCGCAGGGCCGTCATCAGCGGCTCGGTGACGTGCTCCTGACCGATAACGTCGGCGAACGAGTCGGGACGGTATCTGCGGTACAGGGCGGTAGTAACTGTCACAGAGAAAACCCTACCAATCCGGGCTGACATCATGCCGCCCTGTGGGGGAATAGTAAAGACCCCCCATGCACCCGCCAGAGCCCGTCTACCCTTGCTACCTTCCGGTCCTGGGGGAGTTCAACAGGATGACGCCACATGAGGGGCCGTCAGATACTTTACCCGAACATTCGGCGCGACTCGAATCGGGCCACCTTATCGCCAGCCCTCCACGCGCCAGGTCATGAAGGCCGGTTCCTCGTAGGGGTGCGCGGTCCGCAGGGCAGCCACGACGGCGGCCAGCGCCTGCTCTTCGACGATGCATTCGATGCGTTCCTCGGCCACGGTTTCCGGAGTCCCGGGCTGGCCGAGGTAAGGCTGGGCGCCTTCCTGAGGAATGAACCTCCCGGTCCCCGCCGTCACGAAAGAGCAGTGGGAGTAGTTTCCCAAGCGGCCCGCTCCGGCGTCTCCGATGGCATCCAGGACCTGCCCGGTGTGCGACGCCGGGACATAAACCACCAGTGCGTGCAGCTCAGCCATGGAACCTATAGTGCCCGATGGCGGCCCAGGTCGCTGCGGTTTCCATTGCTTATCCGGGCGGGACGCACGATCATGGAAATGTACACCGATTGGGGCAATCTCGAGATTGTGAGCTGCGTGGCCTGGCTTTGCGGTGCCGGACCAAGCAGTTCAACGGCGTATCCGAGGGAATGGGCGCGTTGGGGGCGCCCATTTTCCAGTTAAGCAGCAACCGGCACGGGCCGGCGTTGGCTGCTTCCGGTGTCAAAAATGCCCCTCCCGGCGCTCAATTGGGTGTTGCGGGAAAGTTCAGGTAGTCTAGTACCTGCTTTTGATTCAGAAGCAGTTGGAGAATTCGCCTAGCGGCCTATGGCGCACGCCTGGAACGCGTGTTGGGTTAACGCCCTCGGGGGTTCAAATCCCCCATTCTCCGCCGGTCAAGAACCCGGCCCCGGTAACACCGGGGCCGGGTTCTTTCGTTTTCCCGCGTGCCCGCGGTGGCGGCGATGGTCAGGCAGCGACGGTCACGCAAGGCCGGCCGAGGGCTCACCCAACCGCCGCAGGCGTTCCCTTGCCGCATTTTCGCTGGGACTTCTGCTGCCCAAGGCGAGACGGACGACGCCGAGCACCGCCTTGGTTGCAGGCCGCACCGGGAGGGGGAATGGGCCGAGCCGTGGAACCGAGAGCCCGAGCATGCTGCGGTACCTGGGCTCCAGGGTGTAGACGGCACCGGCGAACAGCACCCGGTAGCCTGGACGCAGCAGTGGATGCAATGGTGGATTGCGGATGAACTGCACCGTTTCAGCCACCTTTTCGTCCGTCCGCAGCTGGTCCTGTCCATACCAGCGGTCCAACTCGCTCCGCATTTCCGCTTCCGTGAGCGGTGGATCCTCCACTCCCATCAGCCTGCCGGCCTGGGCCCACTCCCTCACGTACGCGTCAGGGCCGCCCGGGACGGGACGGCCGTAAACCTTGTGCGCCGTGAGGAAAGCGTCAGTGAAGGCGAGGTGAATCCAGCGCGCGAGGCCGGGATCGTTGGCGCTGTAGGTTCGCAGGCCGCCAGCGTTGTCGCGGTAAGTCCCCTGGACAGGCACGTGCAGGTGGCGGACGCGTTCGGACGCGTCTTCGGCAGCGGCCTTGGAACCGTAGGTGACAGTGAAGATCCAGCGGATGGTGTTGGCAAGGCGCCGGAGTGGGTCTTCACGGAAGTTGGAGTGCTCGTGCACCCCGGCCAGCGCGCCAGGGTGCAGCGACTGCATGAGCAAAGCGCGGATCCCGGCCACAATGGGCGTCATGGAGCCGTGGACCGCCCACACTGCCGACCCGGGCAGGTGGTATCCGGCATCATTGCCTTCCGCCAGGCGCAGCGACCATTCAGGTGGACCGTCTGCCTTGCCTGAGAAGGTCTTCCTCAGTTCGTCCTGCCAGATGCGAAGGACATTGCGCATGACCCATTGTTGCCCATTTTTCCGGCGCCGGAAGGGCCTCGCAGGTCCACGGGATGCTGAACCCCTAACGCCCGCAAAAAAACCCGCATTGTGCGGCAGCAGGGTTCACAGGGTTGGGCGCCTGTGGTCCCATGGGACATACCGTCGAGACAACGTGCGGTCAGCCACGTGGTGGGGTCAGTCAATTGGGCAAGCATTGGACGCCGGGCAGGGGCAAGCCGGAACAGGGTTCTTTCCCCCCTGTCGCGCGTGCAGTGGCCGCCGCGGGCGTCCTGGCAGCATCGGTGGCTGCCGTCAACCTGGCTGCCGGATCGGAAGGAGCCGGCCAGTCGGCCGGTTCTGTTGGCCGCGCCGGGGAGAGCCGGGCCGCCACGAGCCCGGCAGGCCCCACAGCACACGAAATTGGCAGCGCACCGGAGCCCAACGTACTGCAGCCCTCTGACGCTGGCCCGATGGGATCGGACCAGGTGGGGGCGGGAACGGTGGGGGCGCCCGTCCTGTCCGACCCCCACGCGGTCCTTTCCTTTCCCCACCCGGCAGTCGGCAGTTTCGGGGAGGGCGGGTTCCCAGGGCTGGCGGTGGGACCGGCAGGGGTTGGCAGGCCCCCCAGCGGGTTCCTGATGGCACCGCTGCAGGTCCTCTACCCGAGTTCGCCGTTCGGTTTCCGGATCAGCCCGCTGAGCGGGCTTGCGGGAGACTTCCACCTGGGGCAGGACTACGCGGCGCCATGTGGGGCAACGGTGTATGCGGCTGATTCGGGCGTCGTCAGGGCGGCGGGCTGGCACCCCTGGGGAGGCGGCAACCGGGTGGAGATCGACCACGGCGATGGCCTCGTCACCACGTACAACCATCTGGAATCGATCGGCGTACGCACAGGTGACAAGGTGCAGGTCGGCCAGGCAATAGCACAAGTGGGTACCACAGGCTGGTCCACGGGCTGCCACCTGCACTTCGAGACCATCGTTAAAGGCCGCTACACCAATCCTCTGGGCTGGAGGTTCCTCACCCTTCGTGCGGTAGGGCAGTTGCTGCCGGACCATCTGGTTGCCTACGGGCCCGGTGGAAATTCCCTTTCCGACGGCAGGGTCAGCTGGACCATCCCCCTGCCGATGTTGCCGGAGATCGGATCCCGGGATGTGGATTCCCACATAGGGGATTCGACGGCGGCACCACCTCCAGCCACGGGGGTGGCGTCCCCGTCCCCGTCGGCCAGCAGCCCGTGGGCGACTGCGCCGTCCCAGTCCCCATCGCCATCACCCTCGCCCTCGGCGACCGCTCCGTCGCCGTCGCCCACTGAGCCTTCGCCGTCGACCTCGCCCGCTCAGCCTTCGCCGTCGCCCTCGCCAACGGAGCCTTCGCCGTCGGCAAGCGACCCGTCGCCGTCGCCCACTGAGCCCTCGCCGGCGCCTTCGCCAACGGAGCCGTCGCCGTTATCAAGCGACCCGTCGCCGTCGCCCGCCACGGAAGAACCCGCCCCGACGACCAGTGAGCCTGCTCCGTTGCCCGCCGAGGAGCCGGCGCCTGCGATCTCCGAGCCAGCCACTGACCCCATAACTTCTGACCCCGTACCTTCAGGCCCGGTGCCCACAGGGGAGCCTGCCCCGGCACCTGCTCCCGCGCCGATCGAAACGGCCACACCCATAGAAACAGCGGTTCCGATAGAGACAGCGACGCCTGCAGAGACGGTGGCCCAAACAGCGTCCAGCCAGGAAACTTCGAGTCCTGACCCGTACGGTCAGGCCACGGCAACGAACAGCTCGTATGAAGAACCTGCCGGAGACACGACGTCTGTCGCCCCTGTACCAGATTCCACTAACACTCAATGACGGCGCCGTGACGGATTTCGGCCAGTTCAAGGGAAAGGTGGTGATGGTGGTCAATGTGGCGTCCAACTGTGGATTCACGCCGCAGTACGCAGCCCTTGAGTCCCTGTATGCAAGGCTCCGTGGCCGCGGCTTCGAGATCCTGGGCGTACCCTGCAACCAGTTTGCGGGGCAGGAGCCGGGCACGGACAGCGACATTGCCGGGTTCTGCGAGCGCAATTACGGCGTCACCTTTCCGCTGACGGCCAAGGCGGATGTACGGGGCAGGAACCGGCACCCGCTGTACAGCGAGCTCACGAAGTTCAAGGCGGGCCTGCTCCCCGGCCTGGTGAAGTGGAACTTCGAAAAGTTCCTGGTGAGCCGCGACGGAGAGGTGGCGGCAAGGTTTGCCCCGGCCGTGCAGCCGGACTCGCCCAAGGTGCTGGCCGCGATCGAGGAATTACTCGGCTGACAAAACGACTGCGCCGAATCCAGTATGAATATGCGCAGTTTTACGAACTTTTTCCACATGGGCTCCGGCGATTTACCCCAAGTTTGCCAAATGTCTGGTTGGATAAAGATTACTGAAGGGTAGAAGGGAAGAACGGCTTCCCACCGACCACAGAGGCAGCAATGGAGCACATCGAGGCCGAACATCCCCGGCCACGCCATTTCCTACTCCACCTGAGCGACCCCCACTTGTTGGGAGGTGCAGAACCCCTCTACGGAACCGTCGACAGCGAAGCGCGGCTCATCCAGCTCTTCGACGAAGTGAAGGCCTCCGGCGCGCGGCCGGAAGCCGTGATCTTCACCGGCGACCTTGCGGACAAGGGCGACCCCGAGGCCTACGTCAAGCTGCGGGCCATCGTGGAGCCCGCCTGCCGGGACCTGGGTGCACAGGTTATTTGGGCCATGGGCAACCACGACGACCGCGCCAACTTCCGCATGGGCCTGCTGGACCAGCCCGGGACCGCTGAACCCGTGGACCACAGCTACTTCATCAACGGGCTGCGCGTCATCACCCTGGACACGACTGTGCCCGGCTTCCACCATGGCGAGCTGAGCCCGGAGCAGCTGGACTGGCTGGCCCGGCAGCTGGAGACTCCCGCCCCGGACGGCACCATCCTGGCACTCCACCACCCGCCGGTGCCCTCCGTGCTGGACCTTTCGGTGCTGGTGGAACTGCGGGACCAGTCCTCCCTGGCGGCCGTGGTGCGGAACTCCGACGTCCGCACCATCCTGGCCGGCCACCTGCACTACTCCACCACCGCCACGTTTGCGGGTGTTCCGGTCTCGGTCGCCTCGGCCTCCTGCTACACCCAGGACCTCAATGTTCCGGTCGGAGGTACCCGTGGGCAGGACGGCGGGCAGGCCTTCAACCTGGTGCACGTGTACGAGCACACGATTGTGCACTCCGTGGTTCCGTTGGGCACTTCGCCCACTGTCGGCGAGTACGTGTCACCGGAGGAAACGGCGGCACGCCTGGAGGCTGCGGGGATCCGGATCCCGGAGACCACTAAGGAGCGTGGCGGCGCCCGGCTCGGCGCCCCCACCAGGCAGTAGCGGTTACTTCTCCCAGGGCGCCTTGATGGGGAAGTACTTCTCCAGGAAGTCGGTAACCACTTCGGCGCGTTCGTCGGCACTGACCTCCGGGAAGCTGCCGTCGTTGAGGCAGAAGAAGTCCATGTTTCGCTTGGCCAGCAACTTGGGCAGGTACTTCAACCCGGCCCGCATGGTGGTGTCAACGTAGCGGACCTTCGCCGCTGTCTGCGTGACGGCCCGGCCGGTGAGCAGCGCGTAGTAGTGGTAGAAGGAATTGGTGACGGAGATGTTGTCTGCCGCGCGGAAGCGGCTGGCGGCGGTCTTCCGGAACTCCTCCGGGAATTCCTCCTCCATCTGGGCCACCAGGCTGCGCCGCAGGGGAGCGGCGGTGTGTTCCAGGTGGCGGGTGGTGATCCGGCCGAACCGGTTCCACAGGAGCTTGCGGTTCACGCGGGCGGCGTTTTCGAAGCCGCTGCGTTCGGCGTCGTTCTCGCCCAGGCCAATCCGGGTCTCCGCCTCGATGAACTTGGTGATGCCGCCGGGGGTGAAGAACATGTCCGGGCTGACGGGCCGGCCGAAAAACATGTCGTCGTTGGAGTACAGGAAGTGCTCGGACAGGCCTTCGATGTGGTGCAGCTGGCACTCCACGGCCTGGGAGTTGTGCGTGGGCAGCACGGAGGGGTCGGCGAAGAACTCCTCGCTGCGCACGATGGTGACCGACGGGTGTTCCGCCAGCCAGGCCGGCGCGGGGGAGTCCGTGGCGATGAAGATGCGGCGGATCCAGGGCGCGAACATGTACACGGACCGGAGTGCGTACTTGAGTTCGTTGATCTGCCGGAACCGGGCTTCGTGGTCATCGCCCTCACCCAGGACGTGTCCCTTTTGCTGGGCGCGGCGGGCGGCAATGTATTCCGGGGAGCTGCCGTCCACCCAGGAGAACACCAGGTCGATATCGAAGCTGATGTCGCTGGCGTGGTCGGCGAACATGTTCTCGATGGTGGGCCAGGTGTGGCCGTAGCGTTCCACGGTGCCGCGGACGGCGTCCTGCCGCAGCAGGGTGCGGCGGGTCAGGGAGTTCTCGATGGGGAGGATCAGCTGTTCACCTTCGAAGGACCACAGCTCGATCTGGACGCCGGCTGAGGCGCCGAACTCAAAGCCGCCGACAGGTTCCACACGGGGCCGGTAGAGGCGGAAGATGCGTGCCTGCCGGTTGGAGGACAGGTCGCCGTCGGCCACCAGGACGGACGTCTTCTTCTTGGCGTCCACCGTCATGGAATAGAAGGGTTCGTCCCGGCAGGCCTCCACCAGGGCGGCGCGGAGCTTTTTCCGGTCCTTCCAGTCCAGGGCGATGACAGGGCGGTCGTTGTTGCCGCGCACCAGCAGGTATGCCAGTTCCGCGTTTACCAGGATGTTGCGCACGAACAACAGGTCTTCCACCATGGCCTGGTAGGGAGTCCTGGTGTCATTGATCAGGGCATAGCGGCCCTTGTGCCGGACAACGTCAGGGCGGTGCCTGAGGCGCTGCTCAGCTGCCGCCGAGGTGATCTCGGAATGGAATTGTTCCTCTACGGACGCTTGGCCGCCGTAGTAGACCTCGTCCTGGACAGGTGCTTCTGTAATGGGATTCTCCGTGCTGGTGGAAGTGTGCATTCTTACCTGCATGATAGTCCTGCCCGGATAACGGCAGGTTTCGGGCGCCGTCCGGAACCTGCCGCAGGTTCCGGCCCCGCTGCCGGCCGGAAGCAGCGTTCGACGGCGGGCGGCGGCTTAGATGCCCAGCGCTTCCCGCCAGCCGCGCAGGAAGGCCCCTCCGGCGTCGTCATGGATCACCGAGGCTCCCAGCCCAAGGTCCGCGGCCGTCAGCACCTGGTACGGCTTGCTGGGCACGCCGTCCGCCGGGCGGACGTCCACGTGCTTCACTGCGTGGTCGTTGTGGTGCAGCCAGTCGGCCATCGCATAATCGGTGCGGGAATCTCCCACCGTGCGCCAGGCCTGCGGGGTGATGCCCTGCGCGGCCAGCAGCTCTACCGCCCGGCTGGCGCCGAGGTCCTTGCCCAGCCGCACGGACTCAATGTCCGTGGAGATGATGGTGGGGTCCACGCGGTAGTCCACCTCGTCGTCGGAATTCGGTGCGTGGTGGTCCAGCCGGACCACGCCCAGCCCATGGCGGCCCATCAGCTCCATGGCGTCCGCGTCGAACAGTTTCTGCTCGGCGAGGTACTCGGCGCTGGGCACGCCGATGTGCTGCTCTACGGACACCATGGCCCGCTTGGTCTCGTCGAAGAACATGTGCGCCGCGTAGTCCTCGGCAACCAGGCGGCGGATGTCGTCACCGTACGCGGCCGGCACGGCCAGCTCCCGGTCAACGTGGACCGGGCCCGGACCGGTGGAGGTGTAGCTGAACCACACGGCTCCCTTTTCGCAGATGGCATGGATGACGGTCCCGGCCGGGATTCCCGCCGCGATCATTGGCTCCATGACCTGTTCCCGGATGAACGCATCCGAGCGGCCGGTGTTGAAGATGACGGGAATGCCCGCCGCGGCGAGGGCCACCAGGTCCGCGATGATGTCCGGTTTGACGTCCCTGGTAACGGGGCTTGCCACCGGCCCGTCCACATCCAGCAGGAGCGCCAGCGGGGGCGTCGACGGCAGGCGGGTTCCGGGCGCGGACACGGCGGGGGACTCGGAGACTGTCATGGGTCCATTCTGTCAGCAGTGCCCCCATTTGCCGGGGCCGCCACCGCGAACGCGGCCCTGGATGACGCATGGTCACTGTTTGGCTACAACCTCGGGCGGGCGCGCCCTGCCACTTTCCCTGCGGCTGCTCGGTGCCTAGTGTGGCAGGGTGATATTCAAAGCTGTGGGCGAGGGCCGCCCTTACCCCGACCATGGTTACAACACCCCGAAGCAGTGGGCGTCCCTTCCGCCGCGTCCGGTCCGGCTCGATGAACTGGTCACCACCAAGCGGACCCTGGACCTGGAGGCGCTGCTGGCCGAGGATTCCACGTTTTTCGGGGACCTGTTCCCGCACGTGGTGCAGTACCGGGGAACGATGTACCTGGAGGACGGCCTCCACCGCGCCGTCCGTACCGCCCTGCACCAGCGCACCGCAATCCACGCCCGCGTCCTGGTGCTCGATGGCTAGGCGGCGGCCCAAGGACCCAGACATCCTGCACGGCCACCACGTAGTCAGCGGGCCGGAACTGCGGGCCGCCATGGAGGCCGCCCGGGACGCCGATGAAACCGTCCGGGTGCGCCGCCGCGTGCTGCATGGCGTGGTCCTGGTCCTGCTGATCGGCCTGATCGCGGCCGCCATCATCCTGGCGCTCGCCATCATCAACGGGCGGTTCAAGATCCCGGCTGCGGAAACGGCCCCAACGCCGGTCTCATCCTGCCCGGCGTCCATGTTCGACTACACGCCGAACGACAAGATCAACCTCAATGTCTATAACTCCACCAGCCGCCCCGGGCTGGCCCGCACTGTGGCGGACGAACTCCTGGCACGGAAGTTCGTGGTGGGGGCGGTGGGCAACATCAACGCCGGCTACCGGGGCGCGGCGGCCGTGGTGTCCGGTGCTGCCGGCCAGGCCGCGGCCTTCAGCGTGCAGCGCAATGTTACGGGTTCGGACTACTTCCAGGACGGCCGGACGGACGCCAGCGTTGACCTCATCCTCGCCCACGACTACAAGGCGCTCGTCCCGCCGGAGCTGGTGGACCAGACACCCGGCAAGCTCAGCTGCCCCCGGGAAAGCCGGCGGATAGCGGACAGCGATAAGTGGCCGGTCATGCCGACGGCGGCGCCCACACCCTGACGCGCTTCGCCCCGCCTGGCCGCGGACTCAGCCGGCCGCCGCTGGAAGGGGACCGACCCGGACGGGCCGCCCGCCGTCGTCGAACCTGGCGCCGGCGCCGAGCTGGATGAAACGCACCGTCCGGGCCACGCGCGCCTCCAGTTCAGACGGTTCATCGCTGCCCCGGGCCGCGCTCGAGGACAACGTCCCGAGGATCAGCTGCGACTGCTGCCCGACGTCCGCCACGGGCAGGTAGCCCTGCTCCATGCCGTCGCGAAGAATGTCCTGCAGCAGGACGCTGAGCTCGCCCACATGGTCGGACAGCTTGGCAAAGGACGACGGCGACAGCACCGCACCCATGGCAGGTCCCGGGGGGAGGTGGCGGCGGCTGAGGTCCACCACCTGGGCGCGGACGTACAGGGCCAGCCGGTCCACCGGATTCTCCAGCCGCCCGAGCGCGTCGCGAAGGTCGGAGAGGAATTTCTCCGTCTCGTCGAGCGCATAGGAAATCAGCAGCTCTTCGATGTCCGCGTAGTAGTTGTACACGGCGGTCCGGCCCACGCCCGCATGCCGCGCCACGTCCGTCATGGTCAGGCCGGGGAGGCCATGCGAGAACAGCAGCTCGCCGAAAGCGGTTAAGATCCTGCGCTGCGTGCCCGCGCGCTGCTCGGCGTTGCTGGCGGCTGTAATCCTGGGCATACAGACACTTTACCGCGATGTGTCAGTAAACCTAGACGGAACACCCGTCCGGGCCACATGCTTCCGCCTCACCGGAGTTGACCAGCACCAGGGGGTTGGCGTCCTGCCATGCCTGGTTGAGGGCTGCGGTGAAGGTCTGGACGGGCTGCGCGCCGGACAGGCCGAACTTGCGGTCGATGACGAAGAACGGCACGCCGCTGATGCCCAGGGCCTGGCCCTCGCGGAAGTCGCTGCGCACGTCCTCCGCATATTTGTCCGTGGTGAAGAGCTCCTCCACCTCCTCGGCCGGGAGTCCGAGGTCATTGCCGAGGACCGACAGGTAGTCCCGGCTGCCGATGTCCTTGCCGTGCTCGAAATGGTCGCTGAGCAGGCGTTCCTTGGCCGCGTCCTGCTTCCCGTGCGCTGCGGCGAGATGGATCAGGCGGTGGGCCGTGAAACTGTTGGCCACCACCACCTGGTCGAAGCGGTAATCCAGGCCTTCGCCCTTGGCCTGCTGCGCCACGTGCTCGAACATTTGCGCCACTTGCTGCGGCGGCATCCCCTTGCGGGTGCTCAGGTACTCCAGTTCGGTGCCGTCGTAGTGCTCCGGCAGCGTGGGGTCCAGCTGGTAGCTGCGCCACACCACCTCGACGGCGTCACGGTGCGGGAAGTCCGCCAGCGCCGACTCGAAGCGGCGCTTTCCAATGAAGCACCAGGGGCAGGCAACGTCAGACCAGATCTCAATCTTCATGGTTTCCATAACCGGCCCGTTCCGGGCGCCATTCCTGTGCCCGCTATGACATCGGCCACATTGGGTCTTGTCTCGGAGCCGGTGCGTGGTAGATAGTCGGAGCAGAGGTCAAGCAGCGGGCCCTTTCACAGCGGAAGCACCGCGGCAAGAGCGCCCCGGTGGAATTCCTGCCCGGCCAGCTGGGGAGCCAGGCCTGTCACCCTGGGAGGCCAGGAATGCGCATTGGACTGGTTTCGGGACCATGGATTCCCGTTCCACCTGCAACCTACGGCGGCACCGAAAGAGTGGTGGATACCCTTGCCCGGGGCTTCGCGGCTGCCGGCCACGAGGTGCTGCTCGCAGCCCCAACCGAGAGCGAGTGCCCCGTGCAGCTCGTTCCGAACATGCGGCCGGCCGACTATGACGGACTGGGAACCACCATCTCCGAACTCAGCCACGTCACCAGGGCTTACGACGGGCTGCAGGACGTGGACGTCATCCATGACCACACGCTGACGGGTCCCCTGTACATGCACAGGCCGCCCGGGGTTCCGCTGGCCACCACCATCCACGGCCCCATCAATGCGCAGGCAGCCGACATCTACCGGGCTGTTGCCCGGAACGCGGCAGTCGTGGCGATTTCCCGGGACCAGGCCTCCCATGCGCCCGATGTTCCGGTCACCCGCGTCATCCATCACGGAATGGACCTCTCCCGCGTGCCTGTGGGAACCGGCAGCGGAGGCTACCTGTGCTTCGTGGGCCGGTCATGCCCGGACAAGGGATTGGTGGAGGCCATTACCATCGCCCGGCAGGCCGGGATGCACCTCAAGATTGCGGTCAAGATGCGGGAAGAGGAGGAGGTCCGCTACTTCCGGGAAGTCATCGAACCCAGGCTGGGACCCAACGAAGACTTCGTGGGAGAGGTGGACGACGCCGCCAAGTACCAACTGATGGGCGAGGCCGTGGCGTTCCTGAATCCCATCCAATGGTCCGAGCCGTTCGGCCTGGTCATGATCGAAGCGCTCGCCACCGGAACGCCGGTGGTCGGTACGCGGACAGGCTCTGCCCCGGAGATCGTCAAGCATGGGCGGACGGGGTTCCTGGGCGAGACTGGAGAACTGGCTGCGCTCGTGCCGGCGGCCGCGGAACTGGACCGGGCGGCGTGCCGGAAAGCGGTCGAGGAGCGGTTCACGGCCGAGCGTATGGTGGCCGACCACCTGCGGCTTTACAGCGACCTTATTGAAGGCAAGGCGTTCCCGGGGGTTCCGAACGGCGACCGGGTGCACCAAAATCTATAGAGGCATTAATGCTTCGCCGGATTCCCCCGGGCAGCATGCCGCCTGAGAAGGGAGTCTCCCATGACCGCCTGGAACGCAGACAACGAAGCCTCCGTGTCCGATTCGGGCTCGGTGACGGTCCTGGAGGGGTCGTCGTTCTGTATCTCGTCCGGCAGCGGCGACATCAGTCCCGAGGGCGGCACGAACGGCGCGTTCTTCCAGGACACCCGCATCGTCTCGCGCTGGGTGCTGCGCATCAACGGCTCGCTCCGTGAGCCGCTGTCCGCGCAGCGGCCGCATCCGTTCGAGGCCACGTTTGTGGGCCGGGCCAACTGGCCCGGCGGCAGGTTCGACAGCCCCCTCGTGGTGCGCCAGGTCCGCCACATCGGTCCTGGGATGCAGGACGACATCACGCTGGAAAATTATGCGGCGGAACCTGTCGACTGCGACATCGAGCTTTTGGTGGACGCGGACCAGGCGGATCTCTTCGATGTCAAGGGTGGACGTGCCACGGGCGCCGATGACACGACGCGGAGGCTGGACGAAGGGCGGCTGGTCATCGAGGCCTCCCGGCATGGCCAGCAGCGCGGGTCCGCCGTGGGCGCCCGGGGCGCGGAGGCCAGTACCGACGGTCTCCGCTTCCACGTGACGGTCCCTGCCAGGGGGAAATGGGCCACCAGCATCATCGTGGTGCCGCTGGTCAACGGGGAAGCGCCGGACAAGCCTTTCCGCGAAGGGCAGCTGCCGCATCACCGCGAGGGAGTACGCCGGCACCTTGACTGGGAAGAGGGGATTCCGCGGATCACTATCGAGGACGCGGGCCTGCAGGACCTCCTCAACCGCAGCCAGACCGACCTCGGTGCCCTGCGCATCTTCGATGCACACCACCCTGAACGGGCCGCCGTTGCTGCGGGGGCGCCCTGGTTCATGGCGCTCTTCGGGCGGGACTCGCTGCTGACGTCGTACATGAGCCTGATGGTCAATCCCAACCTGGCGCTCGGCACGCTGCAGACCCTGGCCGGCATCCAGGGCAGGAAGGTGGACCCGGACTCCGAGGAAGAACCCGGACGGATCCCGCATGAAGTCCGGCTGGGCGTGACGGCCGGCCTGTCCCTGGGCGGCACGGCGTATTACGGCACGGTGGACGCCACGCCCTTGTTTGTGGCGGTCCTGGGTGAACTGAGCCGGTGGGGCCTGTCCAGGGACAAGATCCAGCCGCTGCTGGCGCATGCGGACCGGGCGCTGGAGTGGATCGAAAAATACGGCGACAAGGACGGCGACGGATTTGTCGAATACCTGCGCCCCAACGACCACGGCCTGGTCAACCAGGGCTGGAAGGATTCCTGGGACGGCATCAACTTTGCGGACGGGACCATCGCCGAGGCACCGATTGCCCTCTGCGAGGTCCAGGCCTATGTCTACTCGGCCTACCTTGGCCGGTCCCTGCTGGCCCACTGGGACGGGGACACCGCCCTCGAGCAGCACTGGGCAGCGCGTGCGGCGGCCTTCAAGGAGGAGTTCAACAAGAAGTTCTGGCTGCCGGACAAGGGCTACTTTGCCGTGGCCCTGGACAAGGACAAGCGACCCGTTGACGCGCTGACCTCCAACATCGGCCACTGCCTCTTCACCGGCATCGTGGACGAGGACAAGGCCCAGTCCGTGATGGAGCACCTGATGTCCCCGCAGATGTTCACCGGCTGGGGCATTCGTACCCTTGCCTCGGACATGGGGGCCTACAACCCTGTCAGCTACCACAACGGTTCGGTCTGGCCCCACGACACGGCCATGGTGGCCACGGGACTGATGCGCTACGGCTTCGTGGACGAGGCCAAGCGGGTGGCGCTGGGAATCTTCGACGCCGCAGGGCACTTCGATAACCGCCTCCCGGAGCTTTTTTGCGGTTTTGACCGGGGGGAGTTCCCGGGTCCTGTGCCGTATCCCACGGCGTGCTCGCCGCAGGCGTGGGCTGCCGCGGCGCCGGTCCAGCTGGCGCGGATCCTGCTCCGGTTCGACCCCGTCTTCACCCGCGGCGTGGTGCATCTGGCCCCGATCCTGCCGGAGATCGTTGGCACGTTCCGGGCTGAAAACGTCCTCCTGGACACCAGCCGCGTCACCATCACCGCCGCCGGGACACAGGGCGGCATCGAAGGGCTGCCGCCCGGGCTCAAACTGCTCAGCAAGCCGCGTCCCCCGTTGGCGTACCCGCCGGACGGGGTGGCGGCCGGTGCAGGCCGGGGGCTGGACGAGTCCGGGGCCTGACGGCTTCCAGGAAGACGGCGTGCCCGGCAAGGTCAGGGCAGGGCGCGCTCCAGCACGAAGTCGTGTTCCACCGTGCTGCCCAGCCGGAAGGACTTGGTGCCCACCTTGCGGAAGCCCGACTTTTCGTAAAAGCGGATGGCGCGCGCGTTCTGGCTGTTGACTCCCAGCCACGCGGCCAAACCGCCGGCGGCTGCGGCAGCCTGCAGGCTGGCGTGCATGAGCTCGGCCGCGGCGCCGAGCCCGTGGTAGTCCGGGTGGACGTAGCACTTGCTGATCTCCACTGACGGCTGGAGGGTCAGGGCGGACGAAACATCGGGGTCCGCCGCGGCCCGGTTCACCAGCAGGCTGTACCCGTTCAGCCGGCCGCCGTCGTCGAGCACCAGGACGGTGGTGTCCGGGTCGGCGAGGTAGCGCTGGAAGTGCTTTTCGCTGAGGGTGTTGGCCAGGTGCGCTGCAATGTCCGCAGGTGACGACGACGGCGGGCAGGCGAGCGGGAAGGTGACGGCCGCCAGCTCGGCCAGCGGGCCGGCGTCGTCCGCTGTTGCCTTGCGGATGGTGTGGGCCATGCGCTCTCCTCCTGTCAGGCGGTGATGGTGCGGATGGGGGAGCCGGCGAGCCAGGCGGACACGTCCTCCAGCGCGCCGCCGTAAAACTGCCGGTAGCTTTCCTGCGTGACGTAGCCGAGGTGGGGCGAGAGCACCGTGTTCGGCGCGGCCAGGAGCGGATGCCCGGCCTGCAGGGGTTCCTGGTCGAACACGTCCAGGGCGGCAGCGCGGATCCACCCCTCGTTCAGCGCCCTGACCAGCGCTTCCTGGTCAATCAGCGGTCCCCGGGCGGTGTTTACCAGAATGCCGTCCGGACCGAGCAGGCGGAGCTCGGCCTCGCCCACAGTGTTTTCGGAGCGTTCGGACAGCCGCAGGTGGAGGGTGGCGACGTCTGCGACGGTGAACAGTTCCTCCTTGGACACCAGCCGCGCCCCGGCCTCAGCGGCTGCCTCCGCGGTCAGGTTGGCACTCCACGCCACCACGTCCATCCCGAACGCCTGCCCGTAGGTGGCCACCCGGCGCCCGATCTTGCCCAGCCCAACGATGCCGAGGGTCTTCCCCGCCAGTTCGACGCCCACTGTGGACTGCCAGGTGCCGGCGCGGAGGGAGTTTTCCTCCGCGGGCAGGTGCCGGGCGGCGGCCAGCAGCAGGGCCCACGTCAGCTCCGGCGCGGCGGTGGGTGAACCGGGGGTCCCGCACACCGTCACCCCGTGCTCCGCCGCTGCGGCCATATCGATGGAGGCGTTGGCCATTCCCGTGGTGACCAGCAGTTGGAGGGCCGGCAGTTTCTCCAGCACCTCGCGCCGGAAGGCGGTCCGCTCCCGCATCGCGACCACGATCGTGGTGTCCGCCAGCGCCGACACCAGGGCATCCCGGGAAGTAAAGGGTTCACGGTAGGTGGTGACGGTAACGCCGTCGGCCTCCAGGGAAGCCCAGTCGGCGAAGCCGTGGGCCACGTCCTGGTAGTCGTCAAGGATGGCAAGGCGGTGCGGCATGGCGGGTCCTTCGCAGTGTCCTTCGGCCGGGGTCACGTTCATCGTATGGCAGGGCCGGCGGCGGGGGTGCCTCAAACTCCCGTAACCCGCGGCATGATAGCAATGGGAGTGATGAAACTGCGCCCATTCCCGATTTTGCCCCTGTGAGCGGCCGGCTCCTCTCCCGCGTACCAAACAGCTGGATCCTGCTGGCCTGCATCGGGCTGCTCGCGCTGAACCTGCGTGGCCCGTTTGTTGCCGTGGCCCCGGTGGTGGACCTCATGCAGGGGGAGCTCCATTTTTCGCCGGTCCTGCTCGGCCTGCTGACCAGCATCCCGGTGCTCTGCTTCTCGCTGGCCGCGCCCCTGGCGTCCCTGGCGGCGAGGAAGTTCGGTGCCGAAGTGGCCGTGACACTGACCATCCTGGGGGTGCTGGCCGGGGTGCTGGTGCGCTCCGCCGGGGGTCCCGTACTGGTGGTGGCCGGAACCGTGCTGATCGGCGTGGCCATCACGGTGGGCAACATCGCGGTGCCGCTGATCATCCGGCGGGATTTTGCGCCGCGCCGGCAGGGGACCGCGATGGGCATCTACACCGCGGCACTGAACATCGGATCCTTCCTGACGTCGGTGGCCATGGCTCCGTTGGCCGCCGCCGCGGGGTGGCGGCTTGCGCTGGGGTCCGTGGCCGTCCTGGCCGTTGCCGCGGTGGCGGTGTGGGTCCTCGCAGTGGGGCCGCGCAGCGCATTCCTGCCGGCCTGCGAGGACGGCGCCGACGGCGCGCAACTGGCCCCGGTGAACGGCGCCGGATGGATCACGGCCGGACTGACGGCGGGCTTCGGTGGACAGGCGTTTTCCTATTACGGCGTCACGGCGTGGCTGCCCAGCTACCTGCACGACGAACTGGCCATGTCCGCTTCGGAGGCGGGGGCGGCATCCTCGATCTTCCAGATCCTTGCGATCCTGGGCGGCCTCGGCGTGCCTTTCGCCGCCAAATACATGAGTACGACGGCGGTGGCGGCCACCCTGGGAGCGTTGTGGCTGCCTGTTCCGGTGGGGCTTCTTTTCCTGCCGCAGCTGTGGTGGCTGTGGTCCGTGTCCGGCGGCATCGCCCAGGGCGGCGGGATCACCCTCATATTTATCGCCATCATCAAGCTGGCGCGCGACCAGGCCTCCGCAGGCCGGATGTCCGCCACAGTCCAGGGCCTTGGCTACTGCCTGGCCGCCGTGGCGCCCCCGCTGCTGGGCTTCGTGCACGACTCCTCGGGGTCGTGGACGCCGGCCCTGCTGGTCATCCTGGTCTCGGTGCTGACCTTCTTCGCCAGCACCACCCTGTCCGTGCGGAAGGTGCCCAAGGGGCGCTAAGGCGAGGCGCCGCCGTCGGACGCGTCGCCAACATTCCAAACGCCCCATCACTTACCGCAGCAAATACGACGACGCCCCATCACTTATCGCAACAAACGCGACGAAGCCCGCTCACTTTCAAGGGAAAGTGAGCGGGCTTCCGACGTGGTGCTCCGTTGCCGGGCCAGCGCCCCGGATTTCGGGGGGCCTGTTGCGAAGGGCGTGCCGGCCCGGCAAGCGGAAGATTGGGTTATGCCGCGGCGAGCTCCTCGACGGTGGCCCTTTCGCGGGCCTCGGTCAGGTAGCGGGCGTAGGCGGGCAGGGTGAGGAAGGACGGGAACTCGGTGGCCAGGGTGACTTCCTCGAAGATGTCGCGGGCGTCTTCGAAGCGGTCGCCGTCGAAGCGTTCCAGCCGGGCGAATTCCTCGTCGAGGAGCTCCTCCACCCACTCGTGGGTGACGATCTCGCCGTGGTCCGTGATGGCCCGGGCGTAGATCCACTGCCAGAGCTGGGACCGGGAGATTTCGGCGGTGGCGGCGTCCTCCATGAGGTTGTGGATGGCCACCGCGCCGTTGCCGCGCAGCCAGGACTCGATGTAGCGGATGCCCACCTCGATGTTGTTCCTGATGCCCTGTTCAGTGATGGTGCCCTGGGTGGCGGCCACGTTGATCAGGGAGCGGTCGTCCGGGGTGACGTCCTCCCGCAGCCGGTCCAGCTGGTTCGGCTTCTCACCGAGGATGGAGTCGAACACCTCGCGGCAGATGGGCACCAGGTCGGGGTGGGCCACCCAGGAGCCGTCGAAGCCGTCGTTGGCCTCACGGGTCTTGTCCGCGCGGACCTTCTCGAGGGCGTTGGCGTTTGCCTCCGGGTCCTTGCGGTTGGGCACGGCCGCGGCCATGCCGCCGATGGCCATGGCGCCGCGCTTGTGGCAGGCCCGGACCAGCTGTTCGGTGTAGGCACGCATGAACGGGGCGGTCATGGTCACCTGGGCCCGGTCCGGGAGGACGAAGCGGGGGCCGCGGGTGCGGAAGTTCTTGATGAGGGAGAAGATGTAGTCCCAGCGGCCGGCGTTCAGGCCGGAGGCGTGGTCGCGCAGTTCGTAGAGGATTTCCTCCATTTCGAACGCGGCCGTGATGGTCTCGATCAGCACCGTGGCGCGGATGGTGCCCTGCGGGATGCCGAGCAGGTCCTGGGCGAGGATGAAGATGTCGTTCCACAGCCGGGCTTCGAGGTGGTTCTCGATCTTGGGCAGGTAGAAGTACGGGCCCTTGCCCTGGGCGAGGAGGCGGCGGGCGTTGTGGAAGAAGTACAGGCCGAAGTCCACGATGCCGCCGGCGATGGGCTGGCCGTCGATGAGCATGTGCTTTTCGGGCAGGTGCCAGCCGCGGGGGCGGACCACGATGGTGGGCAGGTCCCCGGCGGGGCGGAGCTTGTATTCCTTGCCTTCCTCGGTGGTGAAGTCGATCCGCCGTTCCAGGGCGTCGGTGAGGTTCAGCTGGCCCTTGATGACGTTCCGCCATGTGGGGGTGGAGGAATCCTCCATGTCCGCGAGCCACACCTTGGCCCCGGAGTTCAGCGCGTTGATGGTCATCTTCTTGTCCACCGGGCCCGTGATTTCCACGCGACGGTCCTCCAGACCGGGGGCCGGGGGAGCGACGTGCCATGACGGGTCGTTGCGGATGTGCTCGGTTTCCCGGAGGAAGCGGGGGTCGGCGCCTGCGGCAATGTCAGCCCGCCGTGCCCGCCGTGCCTGCAGCAGCTCCTGCCGCCGCTCAGCAGTGGCGCGGTGCAGCTTCGCAATAAATGAGAGGGCGTCCGGGGTCAGTACCTCGTCCTGCCGGCAAATGGGCTGCGCGGTCATAGTGATGCCATTGATCGTGAAGCTATCGGTGAAGCTGTTCATCTCAGTCTCCTTAAAGACGAAAGGGAAGTTCGACGGCGGGTAGCGGCAGGGTGGCGACTGAGGCACGAGGCCGAGGAGCCGGTGTCGCGGCAGCCTGCGTAAAAGGGGCCCTGCGTCCCGGTCGGGCCTCGCTCAGCGAGGTCCCAACCGGGACGTGGGGAATAGCAGGCAGGCGACGCCGGTCCGAAGGCCGGACGGAACACCCGCCGTCGTAAGTTGCTAGTGGAACTGGCCCTCTTCGGTGGATCCCACCAAGGCCAGGGTGGAGGCGTTCGGGTTGAGCGCCGTGGAGATGCTGTCGAAGTAGCCGGTGCCGACTTCGCGCTGGTGCTTGGTTGCGGTGTAGCCGCGGGACTCGGAGGCGAATTCCTTTTCCTGGAGTTCGACGTAGGCGCTCATGCCGTTGCGGGCGTAGCCGTGGGCGAGGTCGAACATCGAGTAGTTCAGGGCGTGGAAGCCGGCCAGGGTGATGAACTGGAACGTGAAGCCCATGGCGCCGAGTTCGCGCTGGAACTTGGCGATGGTGTCGTCGTCCAGGTGCTTGCGCCAGTTGAAGGAAGGCGAGCAGTTGTAGGAGAGCATCTGGTCCGGGAACTCGGCCTTGACCGATTCGGCGAACTTGCGGGCCAGTTCCAGGTCCGGGGTGCCCGTTTCCATCCAGATCAGGTCGGAGTAGGGGGCGTAGGCCTTGGCGCGGGCGATGCAGGGTTCGATGCCATTGCGGACCTTGTAGAAGCCCTCCGCGGTGCGCTCACCGGTGATGAATTCCTGGTCCCGTTCGTCGACGTCGGAGGTGATGAGGGTGGCGGCCTCGGCGTCGGTGCGGGCGATGACGACGGTGGGGGTGCCGGCGACGTCGGCCGCGAGGCGGGCGGCGTTGAGGGTGCGGACGTGCTGCTGGGTGGGGATGAGGACCTTGCCGCCGAGGTGGCCGCACTTCTTTTCGGAGGCGAGCTGGTCTTCCCAGTGAACGCCGGAGGCGCCGGCCTGGATCATGGACTTCATGAGCTCGTAGGCGTTGAGCGGGCCGCCGAAGCCGGCTTCAGCGTCGGCGACGATCGGGACCAGCCAGTCCTCCACGGTCTGGATGCCTTCGGAGAATTCGATCTGGTCGGCCCGGAGCAGAGCGTTGTTGATGCGGCGGACCACGGTGGGAACCGAGTTCGCGGGGTAGAGGGACTGGTCCGGGTAGGTGTGGCCGGAGTTGTTGGCGTCCGCGGCAACCTGCCAGCCGGAGAGGTAGATGGCGCGCAGCCCGGCCTTGACCTGCTGCACGGCCTGGTTGCCGGTCAAGGCGCCGAGCGCGTTGGTGTAGCCGCCGGTCTTGTGCTCTTCGGTGAGCTGCTTCCACAGCTTTTCCGATCCACGGCGGGCCAGCGTGTGTTCTTCGGAGACGCGGCCGCGGAGGCGGACGACGTCGGAAGCTGAGTAGTCCCGGGTCACCCCTTCCCAGCGGGGGTTGGCGGCCCACTCGAGCTCCAGGGCGGCGGCCTGCTCTTCGGGCGTCTGCTGGGTGGGCTCAAATGCTGCAGTCATCGTTGATCTCCTTGATTGAGCTCCGGATGGAGTAGGTGGGAACCGCGCCGTTGAGGTTCCCACCGGCTTTTTCCGGTGCGGTATTTCTTTCCGTGAGAACTACTTTTCAGCACTTTCAATCCCCTTTCTAGAGAAAAAGTGTGGAAAGAAACGCGTTTCTTCACGTATTCTTCAGAAATGTCGCCTTCAAGCTGGAACAGGGACGTAGCCCAGCCGCCGTCCTCCGCCTCAACGGAACTGGACGTCATCTCGCTGGGCCGCCGCGTCCGCCATCTGCGCAAACAAGCCGGACTGACGCTCGATGACCTGAGCGCCGCCGTCGGGACCGCCCCCAGCCAGCTCAGCCTGGTGGAAAACGGCAAGCGTGAACCGAAACTCGGGCTCCTCCAGCATCTCGCGGGGGCCCTGAATGTCAGCATCGACCAGTTGCTCGGGGCCGAACCGCCCAGCCGCCGCGCCGCCCTGGAAATCGAGCTGGAACGGTACCAGCGCGGGCCGCTGTACGAGTCGCTGAACCTGCCGAAAATCCGCATCAGTTCAAGGCTTCCACTGGATGTCCTGGAGGCCCAGGTGGGTCTGCTGCACGAGCTCGAACGCAAGATGAACGAGCAGGTGGCCACCCCCGAGGAAGCCCGCCGCGCCAACGGTGAACTACGTGCCATGATGCGCGAGAGGGGTAACTACTTTCCGGAGTACGAGGCCGAGGCGCAGAAGGTCCTCAAGGAGGTGGGGTACACCACCGGTCCGCTGAGCCAGCACGTCATTGCGGACATCGCCGAGCACCTCGGTTTCACCCTGCACCATGTGGGGGATCTGCCGCATTCCACCCGCTCAGTGACGGATTTGAAGAACCGCAAAATTTACCTGACCCAGAGCCAGCGGCAGGACCACGACCCCCGCTCGGTGCTGCTGCAAGCGTTGGGCCACTACGTCCTGGGCCATGAAACACCCAAGAACTACGGCGACTTCCTTGCGCAGCGGGTGGCCACCAACTATTTCGCCGCCGCCCTGCTGCTGCCGGAGCAGGCAACTGTGGAATTTCTGCAAAAAGCCAAGGCAGCCAAGGAAATCGCGGTGGAGGACATCCGGGACGCGTTCGCCGTTTCCTACGAGACCGCGGCGCACCGCTTCACCAACCTGGCCACCAAGCATCTGGGGCTCACCACGCATTTCCAGAAGACGCACCAGAGCGGGATCATCTACAAGGCCTACGAGAACGACGGCGTGAACTTTCCCCAGGACCACACCGGCGCCATCGAGGGGCAGCCGTCGTGCAAGGCCTGGACGTCACGGGCCGTGTTCGACGTTCCGGATAAGTTCAGCGCTTACAGCCAGTACACCGACACCCCCTCCGGAACGTACTGGTGCACGGCGAGGACTGAACGGTCCGCGAGCGGTGAGTTCTCGTTAAGCATCGGGGTGCCGTACCAGCACGTGAAGTGGTTCCGCGGCCGGGAAACCACTGCCCGGGCTACGTCCAACTGCCCGGACCCCACCTGCTGCAAGCGTCCTCCCGCAGAGCTGGCCCATGCCTGGGCCGGCAACGCCTGGCCCTCGGCGCGTGCACACTCACACTTGCTGGCCGCCATGCCGCCCGGGGCCTTCCCCGGCGTGGACGAGACCGAGGTGTACAGCTTCCTGCAGGCGCACTCCGGCTCCTAGAACGCCCCATCAGCGCCTGCGGTCTTCCTCCCCAGGCGCCATCACCTTCCGGGGAAAGTGATGGGGCGTCGTTGGTTGTGGGGCGGGAAGTGATGGGGCGTCGTTGGTTTTGGGGCGAGAGGTGATGGGGCGTTGGTCAGCCGTGGAGCGTCCGGTAGGCGTTCGCAGCGGCGGGGTGAAGGGGGACACCGGCGGTGTTGATGAGGGTTTCCGCGCTGAGGAACTGCACGCCCAGGGTGGACTGGGGAATCAGTTTGCCGGCGTTGTGCACCAGCAGTTGGACCGTGCGCTCCACGGTGGCGCCATCCAGGTCCCGGCGGCACAGGAGCAGGTTGGGGGCGCCTACCGTCCACACCGCGGGAACGCCGGGGTAGCTGCCCTCCGGGATCAGGACGCGGTCGTACACCCCGCCGTACCGGCGACGCAGTTCCGGCAGCAGCGCTGACAGATCCAGCAGCGCCAGTGCCACGTCCTTCGTCGCGGCGGCGATCGCAGCCGTCGGAACGCCGCCGGACCAGAACAGGGCGTCCACGGTTCCGGCCTTGAGCGCGGCGATGCCGTCATTCAGGCCGAGGTTTTCGACGGCGGTTGTCCCCGGCGCGGGCGGCGCAGCATCCGCGGAGGTTGCCAGCCCGGCCGCCGCCAGGAGCCTCGGCGTGGTGATGGACGTCCCGGAGCCTGGCTGGCCCACGGCGACCCGGCGCCCGGCGAGGCCGGAGATGTCCCGGATGCCGCTGTCCCTGCGGACCACGCAGTGGACATAGTTTTCGTAGACCTTCCCCACCGCTGCAATCTCGGATCCAAGGGCCAGTCCCGGCTGCTGGGTTGCCGCGTCGGCCAGGGCCACGGCAAACGCGGCCCGTCCTGCCCGCAGCTCCGCGAGGTTGTCCAGGCTGCCGCCGGTGGGCACCGCCGCGGCGTGCCGGGCCACGCCGTGCCGCTCCAGCGCGGCGGCCAGCAGCGTGGAAAATTCCAGGTAGAACCCACCCGGTTCACCGCCTGCCACCGTCAACATGTCCGGCCGGTCGCCGGCGGTGCAGGAGCTGACGGCGGCCGGCAGCCCGGCGGCGAGTCCGACGGCGAGGGCGGACTTGAGCACCGAGCGGCGGGAAAGCGCTGTGGAGGCAGCGTGAACGTCACACATTCTGCTCACCGCTGTGGGGGTCGGACGGGATCTGTGCCGAGAGTATGGGGAACTCAATCCTGGCTGACAGCCCGTGCGGTGCTGCTTCGGCCAGGACAAGCCGGCCGCCATTGGCTGCCGCAAGTTCGCCAACAATCGTCATGCCCAGGCCGGTCCCGGGGACTGAGGCATGCCGGGGGGACCGCCAGAACCTGGTGGCAGCCGAGGCGCGCTCCGCTTCGGAAAGCCCTGGACCGTCGTCGGAAATCTCAACCGTCACCCGGCCAGTGGCTGCCCGGACCTGGGCGGTGACCGTGGACCCGGGTGCGTACTTGAAGGCGTTGCCCAGCAGTTCACCCACCATCTGGGCCAGTTCCGCCGGCTTGCACGCCGCCAGCACTGCCGGCCGGGGAGCCGGAGCCAGGACCAACCGGCATCCGGCCTGCTCAGCCAGCGGCACCGCCCGTTCGACTTCGCCCTCGAGGACGGGGTACGGATCCAACGCTTCCGATGCGGGCTGCCCGGCCTGGCTGCCAGCCGCCTGAAGGGAACCTTCGGACGCCCGGTGCTCCGCCGCCGCGAGCTTCAACACGTCATCCAGTATCTCCTCCACCCGTTCCAGCTCCGCCATGGCCCGTTCGGCGGCATCGTGTTCGCGGGCGCTCTTCAGCTCGAGCTGGAGCAGGTCCAGCCGCAGCCGCAGCGCACCAATGGGATTGCGCAACTGGTGTGAGGTGTCGGCGATCAGCTGGCGCTGGGACTCCATGCTCGCGCCTACGGCCCGGGCCATGGCGGTGAAGGACCTGCTCAGCTCCCGCAGCTCCGGCGGCCCGGCCTCCGGCAGGAGCCCGGCGCGCCCGGTCCGACCCAGCTCGTTCACCGCCGAGTTCAGGCGCAGGACAGGCCGCAGGACCCAACTGGTGACCCGGGCCGCGCCGAACAGGAGGATGGCGGCAAGGGCGAGTGAAGCTACGCCCACACCGAGCCACCGTTCCCGGAGCTTCTGCCGGGCAGTTGCAGCGTCGACGTCCAGGACTACGGCTCCCAGGACCTGGCTCGCATTGCCGAAGGGCCGGTAGATGACCTGGGAACCGGCTCCGAAGGGCTCCAGCGGTTCCAGGGCGGTGTTGCTCACGTTCAGCCGGGCCACGGAGAGGGCTTCCTGCACGTCAGCGCGGTCCGCCCCCAGTCCACCCGACATCAAGGTCTCCTGCTGGAGCCGCACCACAATGCCTTCCCCATAGAGCCCGGAGTAGGTGTCCATTTCCCGCTGCAGCCGGGCAGCGTCGCCGTCGCTGGCTGCATCGAACGCCACCTGCGCCAACCGGTTCAGAGATGCTGCCCGGTTGATCTGCAGCTCCTGGGTCAACTCCCGGGACGCGGAGGACAGGATGGTTCCCGAAATCAGGAAGACCACGACGAGGCAGAGCACGCTGAGGACGCCGAGGACCCGCAGCCTCATGGGGCAGCCGCCTCCACCCGGTAACCCACCCCGCGGACGTTGATGATGAAGCCGGGTTTTTGCAGTTTGGCCCGCAGCCCGGTGAGGTGCACGTCCAGGGAGCGTGAGGATGCCAGGAAGGCGTCGCCCCACAGTGCGTCCAGGATCTGTTCGCGCGTGACCACCGAACCGGCATGGCGCGCCAGCAGGGCCAGCAGTTCGAACTCGGTGGCGGTGAGGGGGAGGGGTGCGCCGGCCTTGGACGCGATGCGCCGGTCCAGGTCGATGTCGAGGTCGTCCAGGACGATGGTGTGCTGCGGCGCCCCGCTGCTGCGTCCGGCCCGCCGGGTCACCGCTTCGATCCGGGCCAGCAGTTCCACCAGCTTGACGGGCTTGACCAGGTAGTCGTCCGCACCGGACCGCAGGCCGAGCACCACGCTGCGTTCGTCGTCGCGCGCAGTCAAGACCAGGATGGGAACGTGGGTGACCTGGCGGAGCTTGCGCAGCACCTCCAGGCCGTCCATGTCGGGCAGCCCAAGGTCCAGCAGGATCACCTGGAAGTTCCGGTGTGACAGGAGCGCGTCGGCGCCGCGGGCCACCCTGGAGGCCGCATGTCCCGCCGTGGCGACGCCGGCCGCCAGTGCGCTGGCCATGGCGTCGTCGTCCTCGACGATCAGCACTTCCATTGCCCTGTTCCTTGCTGTTCGTGCGCTGTTCCGGTTCATCCCCGCCTTTGGAGACTACCGCGCCTGGGGTGCATCTGCCCGACGGCGGGCGGCAGGTTCGGAAGGGGGACGCGCCCAAACCTAAGGAAGTGTTAGGAAATGCCCTCCCGCGTTGGCTGTGCCGTGCATCACCCATAGCTTGGATAAGGCCCTCCCGGCGCTGGAGGCCGAAACCACTACGAGGAGGAACTCACCGATGAGCACCCAACAAGCCATCCCTGCCACGGAGGCAGCCCAGACCCGGCGGGCGGTGGGCAACATCCTGAAAGGCTCCGCCGGCAACCTCGTGGAGTGGTACGACCTCTACGTCTACACCGTCTTCGCCGCGTACTTCCAGGCTCACTTCTTCAACTCCAAGGACGACCTCCAGGCCGGGCTCGAAGCGATGGCCGTCTTCTCGACGTCGTTCCTCATGCGCCCCATCGGCGCATGGTTCTTCGGCCGGTACGCGGACCGCAAGGGCCGCAAGGCCGCACTGACGCTGAGCGTGACCCTGATGTCGGCGGGTTCCTTCGCCATCGCCATCCTGCCCACGCAGGACGTTATCGGCCTGTGGGCCATGATCCTGCTGGTGATCGTCCGCGTGATCCAGGGCTTCTCCGTGGGCGGCGAGTACGGCACCAGCGCCACCTACATGTCCGAGGCTGCCACCAGCAAGCGCCGTGGCTTCTTCTCCAGCTTCCAGTACGTCACCCTGGTGGGCGGCCAGATGCTGGCCCTGCTGGTCCTGGTGGTCCTGCAGAACGTCATGCCCAAGGGTGACCTGAACGAGTGGGGCTGGCGCATTCCGTTCGCCATCGGCGGCGTGGCTGCCCTCGTGGTGCTGTGGCTGCGGCGCTCGATGGAGGAAACAGTCTCCGCCGACCAGATCAACGCCGCAAAGGCTCCCGCAAAGACCGGCCAGGCCCAGCCGGGCACCATGAAGCTGCTCTTCACCGGTTACTGGAAGCCGCTGCTGGTGTGCATCGGCATCACCCTGGGCGGCACAGTGGCGTTCTACACGTACACCAACTTCATCCTGAAGTTCATGAACGATACGTCCGGCATCGCCAAGACCGACACCTCGGTGATCAACTTCTGGGCCCTGTTCATCTTCATGCTGCTGCAGCCGGTCTACGGCCTCATTTCGGACAAGGTGGGCCGCAAGCCCCTGCTGCTCTGGTTCGGTATCACCGGCGTGCTGTTCACCTGGCCGCTGCTGTCCACCCTGGCCGGCACCAAGGATCCGTTCACGGCATTCCTGCTCATGATGGGCGGCCTGGTGATCGTGGGCGGCTACACCTCGATCAACGCGCTGGTGAAGGCCGAACTCTTCCCCGCCTCCATCCGTGCCCTCGGCGTGGGCCTGGGCTACGCGATCGCCAACTCCCTCTTCGGCGGCACCGTGCCCCTGATCGGCGCAGCCTTCCAGAAGGCGGAGCGGGAGGACCTGTTCTTCACCTATGTCACCGTGGCGATCGCCATTTCCCTGCTGGTGTACATCTTTGCGCTGAAGAACAAGAAAGCCACCCACCTGGACGACGAACAGGGCCACGCGTGGGAGCAGGCGCACCAGGGTAGCCGCACGGACAAGGACGCGCTCGGCGTTTAGCATTCCGGCGGCACCAAGGTGCCTGGCTCCACAAGGAGGCGTACGACGGCGGCTGACCGGCCGCCGTCGTACGCCTCCTTTGTGTTTGGCCGCTGCCGGGCGCCTGCTGCTCCCAGGTGCCCGCCGAGGCAGCCGGACTATATTGGCGTTTGTCACCACCACCACCATCGCGGGAGTCTGAACCATGGCCAAGGAACTTGCCACCCAGCTCGTCGAACAACTCCAGGCTGCCGGTGTGCAGCGGATCTACGGGATCGTGGGGGACAGCCTCAACCCGATCGTCGACGCCGTCCGCCAGACGGGAGGCTCGGCCAAGGGCGGCATTGACTGGATCCATGTCCGCCACGAGGAAGCCGCTGCGTTCGCCGCTGCCGCGGAAGCCCAGCTCACCGGCAAGCTGGCCGTCTGCGCGGGCTCCTGCGGGCCGGGGAACCTGCACCTGATCAACGGCCTCTACGACGCCAACAGATCCGGTGCGCCCGTGCTGGCCATCGCCTCGCACATCCCGAGCAAGCAGATCGGCAGCAGCTTCTTCCAGGAAACCCACCCGGACCGGCTCTTCAAC
This sequence comes from Arthrobacter sp. E70, assembly GCF_058266945.1. Classification (NCBI taxonomy): domain Bacteria; kingdom Bacillati; phylum Actinomycetota; class Actinomycetes; order Micrococcales; family Micrococcaceae; genus Arthrobacter; species Arthrobacter sp. E70. The sequence goes on from NZ_JBYQFR010000009.1 coordinate 49,448, forward strand.
GAATGCTCGGTGTATTCCGAACTGGTCAGCACCGCGGAGCAGGCGCCGCGCGTAATGCACAGCGCCATCCAGCACGCGCTGGGACTCGGGGGAGTCGCCGTCGTCACCCTGCCCGGCGACATCGCCGGGTTGGAGGCCGTGGGCCCCACGCCGCTGCCCGCCTCCTTCCGGCCCGCCGCCCTGGTCCCCGACCATGCCAGCGTCCGGGCGCTGGCGGATGCGATCAACGACGCCGGCAAGGTAGCCATTTTCGCCGGGGCCGGCGTGGAGGGTGCGCACCGGGAACTGATGGCGCTCGCGGAGCTCGCCAAGGCGCCGGTGGGGCACTCACTGCGCGGCAAGGACTTCGTCCAGTACGACAACCCCTTCGACATCGGCATGACCGGCCTGCTGGGCTACGGTGCTGCTGCGGAGGGAATCGAGGACGCGGACCTGCTGGTCCTGATGGGCACCGACTTCCCGTACGACCAGTTCCTGCCTGACACCCGCACCGCACAGGTGGACCGGGCGGCGCAGCGGCTGGGGCGGCGGACCGACGTGGACATCGCCGTCCACGGCGACGTGCTGCCCACCCTGCGCGCGCTGCTGCCGCTGGTGAAACCCAAGAAGAGCCGCCGCTTCCTGGACCAGATGCTGAAGAAGCACGACCGGCTGATGAACAAGTCCGTAGGCGCCTACACCCGCAAGGTAGAGACGAAGCAGCCCATCCATCCGGAATACGCGGCCTCGCTGCTGGACCAGGTGGCCGCGGAGGACGCCATCTTCACCGCCGACACGGGCATGTGCAACGTCTGGACCGCGCGCTACATCAACCCGCTGGGCACCCGCCGGCTGATCGGTTCCTTCCTGCACGGCTCCATGGCCAACGCCCTCCCGCACGCCATCGGGGCCCAGCTGGCCAACCCCGGCCGCCAGGTCGTTTCGGTCTCCGGCGACGGCGGCCTGTCCATGCTGCTGGGGGAGCTCATCACCCTGGCGGCGTACAAGCTGCCGGTCAACGTGGTGGTGTTCAACAACTCCACCCTGGGCATGGTGAAGCTCGAGATGCTGGTGGACGGCCTGCCCGACTTCGGCGTGGATGTGCCGGACGCCAATTACGCCGCCGTGGCCAAGGCCCTGGGCTTCCACGCCGTGCGCGTCACCGATCCCCTGCAGATCGAGGCGGCCTACCGGCAGGCCTTCGCGCACCCGGGCCCGTCGCTGGTGGAGCTGATCACCGATCCCAAAGCGCTGTCCATCCCGCCGAAGGTCTCAGGATCGCAGGTGCTCGGGTTCGCCACGGCCATGTCCAAGGTGGTCCTGAACCGTGGCGCCGGTGAGGCGGTGAGCATGGCCCGCAGCAACCTGCGCAACATCCCGCGGCGCTGACCTGGCGCTGCAGGGTGGGCCCGCCTAGCGCGGGCCGCCCTGCCACAGGGCATCGAACGGGGCGCCCGAGGAAACGCGGTTGCGGATTCCGGCGGTGACGAAGTCCTTGGCGGTCCGGGCAGCCTCCAGCGGGGTGGCGCCCTTGGCCAGCTCCGCCGTCACCGCTGCCGCCAGCGAGCAGCCCGCGCCGGAGACAGCTACCTCGCCCACCTTGGGGGCGGCCAGGACCTCGAGGGTTTCGCCGTCGTAGAAAACGTCGACGGCGTCCGGGCCGTCCAGCCGCACCCCGCCCTTGGCGAGGACTGCGGCGCCGCTGACCTCATGGATGCGGACGGCAGCGGCCTTCAGGGATTCGACGTCCGTGATGTCCAGCCCGGACAGCGACTCCGCCTCGAAGTGGTTGGGCGTGACGAACGTGGCCAGCGGCAGGATCTGGGCCTTCAGGGCTTGGTCGGTGTCCAGTGCGTGGCCGGGTTCCTGGCCCTTGCAGATGAGCACCGGGTCCAGGACCACGTTCGCGAAGCTGTTCTCCTGGAGGGCGCCCGCCACGGTGCTGATGGTGGCCGGGCTGCCGAGCATGCCGATCTTGACGGTGTCCAACACGGAAGGCGCGCCCGACGCCGGACCGTAGGCCGCCGTCGTCGCCTCCAGTTGGTGGGCGATCACCTGCTGGTCCACCGGCACGAAGCGGTGGTTCCAGCTGTCGGTCGGGTCGAACGAGACGATGCAGGTCAGGTTGGCAATGCCGAAGACGCCAAGTTCCTGGAAGGTCTTCAGGTCGGCCTGGGCGCCCGCGCCGCCAGTGGCTTCGGAACCTGCGATGGTGAGGACGACGGCGGGGGCGTCCGCGGGCAGCGTGGAGTCAGGGAAAACGGAAGTCATGCACCCCATCCTGCCACCCGTCGTCGTGCGTTGTGGCTTACCCGTCCCGGGACGCCGGAAGGATGCCAGATCGCCGGATTAAACCGGCGACCTGGTGGCTTTCCGGCGATTTGGCGCTCCGGCCGGCGCATGGCTACCGCCGGAGTGCAGCGAGGATGCGGGCTTTGAACTCGTGTTCGCGGAACAGGTCGGCCCATTTCACGCGCAGAAAGGCCCACCCGTCCTCGATGAGGGCATTTTCGCGCTGCCGTTCCTGGAACAGCACCTCGGCCGTCGGCCTGTAGTCGAAGTACTTGGTCTTCCCGTCGAATTCGAGGGCCACCTGCTTCTCCTTCCAGGCGAAATCCAGCCGGTACCGGCCAGCACGCGTAGCCACTGCGACCTGGGGTTCGGGCAGCGGAAGTTTCAACCGTGCCAGGAGTTCGCGGGTGAGAGTCTCGCCGGCTGACTCCGACCGCGGATCGGCGTGGGTGAGCGCCAGCCGAAGGGTCCGGATCCCGCGGCACCCTTGCAGGCCCTGGACCATATTTTCCATAAGGACCTTGTCTGCACCGAGCCGGAGCGCGTGGTCCATCAGCACCAGTGCCTGCCGGTAGCCCAGCATCATGGCGCAATCCACCACCGTCCGCTCCAGCGACGTCACCCTCAGTCCGCCGAGAGTCACCACCTCCGGTGCGGTCCACGGCCGGGTATGGCCGCGGACATCCTTGCCGAGCCGCTCGCTGGAAGGGTTTCCGGGCAGCAGAAGGTGGATCAGATCATCAACGTCCCACAGATACAAACCGTGCAGCCGGGCCGCCGAGGTGTGGCTGTACACATAGCCGCCCGCTGAGGTGGTCAGCGTCCCGTGCGCGTGGGCGCGAATCAGCTGCCTGCTGCGGACCGGGCCCGACTGCTTCTCCCACAGCTCAGCGCGGATGTAGCAGCCGTGTCGGAGGCGGACCAGCTTTCCGTGGAGCACCAAGGCTTTGATGGCCCGGGCGTTGAGGCCCATTTCGTTCAATTGCCCCGTCCGCCACAGGTTGCCGGTCCCCGGAAGGGCGGGGAGCGGGACTGGCCGTTGCGGTGTCATCCCGACAGGATCCTGCCGCCGCGGCAGCTCCGGAAGGCGCCGCCGTCGTCATGTGGAAAACGTGAGCGGCCCCGGCTCGCCGGAAACCGTCCGGATCGCCGGAACGTTCCGGCGATCCCGCAGCTTTCCGGCGATTTCGACGGCGGCAGCCGGCTTAGGCCTTCAGCGTCCCGTCCAGCAATGCCCGCAGTTCGTGGAAGTGCCGTTCGGTGGCTTCCGGGTGGAAGGCAGAGGTATCGCCCATGGTGTAGCCGTGGGGCGCCCCGGCGTAGATTTCGTTGGACGCCTCAAGCCCTGCAGTTTCGAGCGCTTCGCCGAGGCGCGCGACGGCATCGGGGCCCATGCTGCGGTCGTGGTCGGCATGGCCGAAGACGAAGCGGGCCCGTGCGTTGCCCAGCTTGAGGTGCGGGCTGTCCGGGGTGTCGGTGGCGAGTCCGCCACCATGGAAGCCGCCGCATGCCGCCACCACTTCGGGGTGGGACGTTGCGGTCCGGACGGCGAGCCTGGCACCCATGCAGTAGCCGGTGGTGCCGATCGGGCCGGGGGCGACGCCCTCGAGGGACGCCAGCGCAGCCACCCAGGCATCGATGTCCGGCAGCGCCTTGTCCGGTGTCAGGCGGCCGACGCGCGGGAACGCAGCCTTGCCCGCCGCCTCCCGGCCTTCCTCGGTGGACATGTCCGCCGCGGGGGCGAGCTCGGCCGCGGTTCCTTCCCGGTAGAAGACGTTCGGGGCCAGCACCACGTAGCCCCAGTCGGCGATGCGCTGTGCCATCTCCCGGATGCGGGGACGCAGGCCGAACGCGTCCATGTAGAGGATGACGCCGGGAAACGGGCCGGTTCCGGTGGACGGGCGGGCCACCAGGGCCTCGGCGGTGCCGTCTGCGGCAGGGATCTCGATGGGTTCGACAGGCATGGGGCTACCCTACCGGAGCTCCCTGATGGTCCCTGCCTAGGAGTAGTAGCGCCCCAGGGTGTCAGCCTTGAAGTCGAAAAAGCTCCCGGACTCGATGGCCAGCCGGGCGTCGTCCACCATCTTCACCACGAACCGCTCGTTGTGGATGGAGATCAGGGTGGCGGAGACCATCTCCTTGGCCTTGAACAGGTGGTGGATGTAGGCCCGCGAGTAGTTGGCGCACGCGTAGCAGTCGCAGCCTTCCTGCAGCGGCCCGAAGTCCCGCTTGTACTTGGCGCCCGAGAGGTTGAACCGGCCGTAGGGGGTGTAGAAGGCGGAGTTGCGGGCCACGCGGGTGGGGGAGACGCAGTCGAAGGTGTCGGCCCCGTTTTCGATGGCCGTGAAGATGTCGTCCGGCTCGGAGATGCCGAGCAGGTGCCGTGGCTTGTCTTCGGGGAGTTCCTCGTTGCACCAGCGCACGATGGTGCCGAGGTTTTCCTTTTCCAGCGCCCCGCCGATGCCGTAGCCGTCGAACGGCATGGCGCCGAGGTCGCGGCAGGCCTTCCGGCGCAGGTCCTCGTACTGGGCGCCCTGGATGACGCCGAACAGGGCCTGGTACGGCTTCCCCGCCCGCTCGCCGGTCAGCCGGAAGTGCTCAGCGATGCACCGCTCCGCCCACAGCCGCGTCCGCTCCAGCGATTCCTCCTGGTACCGGCGGGAGTTCTGCAGGGTGGTGAGCTCGTCGAACGCGAACATGATATCCGCGCCGATCTGATGCTGGACCTGCATGGAGATTTCGGGGGAGAATCGGTGCCGGTCGCCGTTCAGGTGCGACTTGAACCAGACACCGTCCTCGTCGATGTGCGCCAGCCGCTCCTTGCCGGGGGCCACGGCGTCGTCGGGGCCGGACGCGTCCACCGATTTCATGTCGATGACCTTCTTGAACCCGGAGCCCAGGCTCATCACCTGGAAGCCGCCAGAGTCCGTGAACGTGGGCCCGGGCCAGTTCATGAAGGCGCCCAGGCCGCCGGCGTCGTCCAGGATGTCCGGGCCTGGCTGCAAGTACAGGTGGTAGGCATTGGCCAGCAGTGCCTGGGCGCCGAGATTGGCCATTGATTCCGGGAGTACCGCCTTCACCGTGGCCTTGGTTCCGACGGCGATGAACGCCGGGGTGCGGATCTGCCCGTGCGGGGTGGCGATGGTGCCGGTGCGGCCCAGGAATTCCCCGCCGTTTGCGTCAACAAGCGCCGCCGGCGGCGGGCACGACTCGGCCAGGCGGGTGCCCACGGTGAAGGAGAACTGGGACTGGGTGTCGGGCAGGGTGGTGGCAAGATCGGCGGGCACCCTACCAGTGTGCCAGCAATCGTGGCGGCGCCAGCAAGGGGCGCCGCCGCCCTCAGCTCACCGGATCCGAGTCGGGGTAGTTTTCGGACCGCCAGGAATCCCAGGAGGATCGCACGGCCTCGAGCCTGCCGGCTCCCAGGTCATACGTCGAAGCGATGACCAGGGAGCCATCGCCCTCCTCGCGGACATTCTTAATGGCGGGGTGGTCTGCCACCACCAGCAGGCCCTCGCCATGCTCGGCATAGTCGTGCACCGTGAGGCCCACCTGGTGGCTGGTCCGGAACCAGACCTTCCCACTGATCTGCTCGCCGGTTCCCAGTTTCAACTGGTACGGCTCACCTGCGGCAGGCAGGTCGGAGAGTCCAAGCTTGTCAATCGCGGAGCCCTTCCCGTCCGTCAGGTGCAGGAACAAGGTGTGCCGCTTGCCGTGCGGGTGGCGCTCCAGGGCGAAGCGGAGCTGCTGCAGGAACGTCAGCCACCCCTGCGTGATGTCCTCGTCCCATGCGGCCCACTCGGATTCGTGGTCAAGGGCTCCGCGGGTAACGCTCACCCGGGTCCCGCCGGGCACCGGATGAAGCTCAAAGGTGTCCCCGCCATGAACGGTGAGGCTGGTGTGGTCCGCGGCTTCCTGGACGTCGCCCGAGAAGTAGATCTCCTTGATCTCGGACTCCAGGTCCTCAGCCTGCCAGCCGTGCCACTGGGCCACCCTGGACGGTTCACGCAGCATGGTCCAGACCTGCGGCGCGTCGGCGTTGATCACTACGCTGAGATTGTTCGTCATAGCCCCGAATGTACGCCCCGGACACAGCCCCGGGTAGGGGGAATTTCCCGGTTCCGGCAGCCGTGGCGAAGCTCAGGAGCGGACGGCCTCCAGTTCGTTGCTGATGCGCCGCTCCAGTTCGGGCATTCCGATGGTTTCCGAGCCGCCGTGGGCGCGCAGGAACAGCAGGGACTCCAGCCGCAGCAGCCGCCATTCGCGCTCGGCGTCGTGGTTGGAGTTGTCGATGGAGCGGAAGATTTCCTTGTCGTACAGGTTGGGCTCGTTGAGCGAGCGCTGCCGGACCTTGGCCGCCATGCGTGCCTTGAACGGGTCCGTTTCCTGGTTTTCCGGTGTGCGGATCAGCTTTTCGTAGACCTCGGCGCGTTCTTCCTGGCCGTCCTGCCGGCAGATGTAACTGGCCAGGGCAAGGGCTGCCTCCACCGAACTCCACCGGCCGGGGTTCCCGTCGTAGGGCAGCACCGTCAGGAGGTCCGCCACCGACAGCGCGCTGTCTGCGTCCTTGAGCGTGACGAACAGTTCGTGCGCCAGGTCGCTGAGGTCCTTCAGGCAGCTTCCGGACTTGAAGTTGACGCCCTTGGAAAGCCGGTCTGCCAGCAGCAGGACGCCCTCCGCATCGGGGTGCGCCCCGGCGACAGCTTCCACCACGGATTCGGGAGTGCCGTCCGGCGCCGGGATGAGCGCCAGTTCCTCCTCGCTGGGTCCCGTGACCGCGGGTGGCACGGAAGGCAGGGGAGGTACGACGACGGCGGGCGCCACCGCGGTGGGACCGTTCCCGGCGCCGGGCTGCTCCAGTGGGCCGTCGCTGGGTGCGCGGGTTTCCACCGGTGCCGCGGGCTCCGGAAGGTTTGCCGGCAGCGGAAGCTGGGTGACGTCGTCGTGCGCTCCGTCCACCACGGTGACCCTGGTGCCGATGGCCACCCGCAGCGTCCCTCCGCCGGAGAGGCTGGCCAGCACCAGTGCGGGGGAGCCGAAGTCGTCGTGCTCAAGCTCCACCTGGTCGATTTCGGCAGTGCGCCGGCCGTCAGGGAGGAGGATGTGGCTGCCGGTGGTCAGAGATCCAGCCTGCTGTTCACGGTGGTGCCTGGCGGCTGGTGTTTCGGTCATGGGAGTCCTTAAGTTCTCTTGCGGTCCGCCCTACAGTCTACAAAGGCAGGCACCTGAAACCGGGGACCCCCACGGCCCGGCGGGGTGCTTAGAAGCCCACGCCTGCAAACGCCAGGGCCTGCCTGATCAGGCCGCCGCGCCCGCCCGTGAACTCCATCTGGACGTCCGGGCTGAGGACTTCCTCGGGGGTCATCCAGGTCAGTTCCAAGGCATCCTGGCGGGGCTCGCACTCGCCCGTGACGGGGATGATGTAGGCCAGTGAGACGGCGTGTTGCCGTTCATCGGTGAACCCGGTCTGGGACGGTGCCGGAAAATATTCGGCCACCGTGAACGGAACCGGGCTGAGCGGCAGCTGCGGGAACGCCAGGGGGCCGAGGTCCTTTTCCATGTGCCGCAGCAGCGCGGCGCGGATGGTTTCACGGTAGATGACGCGGCCGGATACCAGGGACCGGACCATGGTCCCGTCGGCATCCGCCTGCAGCAGCGTGCCCACCTCGTTCACGTAACCCAGGGGATCAAGCCTGACCGGTACTGCTTCCACGTACACCATGGGCAGCCGCCCCCGGGCCTCAAAGAGGTCTTCTTCAGAGAGCCAGCCGGGATTCGGGTCAGGTGTGCGCACGTTCATGGTTAATTTCTACCCCATGGGGCGCCGCTCGGAGACCCAGACCGTGGCGGGCGCGTTGGGCCCGGGCGCGTCCGGATTTGCCACGTGGAGGGTGCTGCCAAAGGCCTCCTCGGTGAGGCTGGCCGAGAAACCGGCGGCGGTGAGGCGCTCCCGCAGCGGTTCCAGGGCGCCGCCATACTCGAAGCCCAGGCCCGAGCGGGACGGCCCCGACGCGGGGCGCACCAGGAGGACGCCGCCGTTCTTGGCCGTGAAGTCTGCGGTCTCGTCATTGTCCGGAACCGGGCGTGGACGGGCGCCCACGTGCAGCAGCGTGCGTGCGGCGGCGTCCGGGTCGGCCGTGTACCAGACGCCGACGACGGCCAATGCGGGATCGGCGTCGGCGCACTGGGCGAAATGGTCCGCTTTGCTGGCCACGAACGTGAACCCGTCCGGCGCACTGATCCGGCAGTCCTCGCCATGGTCACCGGTGACCAGCTCAGCCGGTGGCATGCCGTCCTTCGGACTGCCATCCTCCTGGGCGGAGAGGTTGGTGCGGCGGGCGAACTCGGCCACGTCGCCCACCTCCACGGCAAGGACGGTCCGGCCGTCCTGACCGGATCCGGCGGCCTCGGGGTGCAGCACCAGGCGGCCGGACGCGGAATCGAAGACCTGCCGCCCGCCGTCGTCCTCTGTCTGGACCATGCCCAGCGCGGTGAGCAACTGTTTCCAGGGCTCGGTACGGGAGGTGTAGTGGACGGGACGGACTCGGAGCATGGCGTTGTCCTTGTGCTGGGTGGTGTGCTGCCGTATGGCCATGATGCCACTTGATGGGCCGGCGCACACGGGGCTTGTGGCCCGGCTTTTCACGGGCAGAATTAGGCCATGGCGGATGACCTCGAGGAACTGCTGGTGCCGGATGCCGCTGCGTGGCGTGCCTGGCTGGAGGAGAACCACGCCACCAGCCCCGGCGTGTGGCTGATCCTGCACAAGAAAGGCGGCACGGTGACCAGCCTGGATTACCCGGCGGCCCTGGACGAGGCCCTGTGCTTTGGCTGGATAGACGGGCAGCTGCGGCGCCGGGACGGCGAAAGCTCCTTCCAGCGGATGACGCCGAGGCGCCCGCGGAGCATCTGGTCGGCGCGGAACGTGGGGCATGTCGCCCGGCTGGAGGAGGAAGGGAAGATGACTGACGCTGGCCGGGCCGCGGTTGCCGCGGCAAAGGCTGACGGCCGCTGGGACGCGGCCTACGGCGGGCAGGCCGATGTCGAAGTTCCCCCGGACCTGGCCGCCGCCATCGCGGCGAACCCGGCTGCCCAGGCGATGTTCGACGTGCTCACCAAGACCAACCTGTTCGCCGTGGTGTACCGGACCAATTCGGCGAAGCAGGCAGCCACCCGGGAGCGCCGGATCGCCGGATTCGTGGAGATGCTGGCGCGCGGGGAGACGCCCTATCCGCAGAAGAGGCGTCCTTCGGGTCCGGCCGAGCCTCGCTAACATGACGCTCCGGATTGGGCTCCGGGCGGCCCTGCCGGTAAAATTGACGGTTCAATTGCACTGGTGCCGTTCCCCGCTCCCGGGGGACGGCACTTGTGCGTTCAGCGACGGATCGACACCCCATGCCCTCCACACCTCCCGGAACAGCCCTGGACGCCCTTCGGCGCCGCCCCCGCCTCTGGGCCGTGCTGGCCGCGGTGGCCGCCCTGGCCGTGGCGGCATCGCTGCTGCTCGCCGGAAACAACGGGCGCGACAATACTGCCCCGGACAACAGCCGGCCCGGCACCGGGACATCCACCGCCGCGCCTTCGGCGGAGGCCACTCCGGCGCGTGACTCCCCGTACCGGCCGGGCTACCACCTCACCCCGGACCAGCGCTGGATGAACGATCCCCAGCGGCCTTTCCTCCTGGACGGCGTGTGGCACTACTACTACCTTTACAACGCCGACTATCCCGAGGGAAACGGCACAGAGTGGTTCCACGCCGCCAGCACGGACCTGGTGCACTGGAAGAACGAGGGCGTGGCCATCCCCAAGTTCCGCAATGGCCTTGGCGACATCGAGACCGGATCAGCCGTGGTGGACACGGAGGGGACTGCCGGCTTCGGCAAGGGGGCCGTCATTGCGGTCCTCACCCAGCAGCACGACGGCGTCCAGCGCCAGTCGCTGTTCTATTCCACGGACCAGGGCTACAGCTTCCAGGGCTACGGGCAGAACCCGGTGATGGAGAACCCCGGCGCCGAGCACTGGCGGGACCCGCGGATCGTGCGCGACGACGCCAACAACCAGTGGCTGATGCTGCTCGCCGAGGGGCACAAGATCGGCTTCTACACGTCCCCGGACCTGAAGCAGTGGAGCTATGTCTCCGGCTTCCAGCAGGACGGGCTGGGGATCCTGGAATGCCCCGACTTCTTCCAGATGGACGTCGACGGCGACCCCGCCAAACGCACCTGGGTCCTGGCCGCCAGTGCCAACGGCTCGGCAGAGGGCCGCACCACCGGCCTGGCGTACTGGACCGGCAGCTTCGACGGCAAGTCGTTCACGGCGGAGGGCGGCCATCAGTGGCTCGACGGCGGAGCGGACTTCTACGCCGCCGTCACCTTTGATGATCCCCGCCTGCCCGACACCCAGAGGAAGGCGTCCCGGCACGCCATTGGCTGGATGAACAACTGGGCCTATGCCCGGCAGCTGCCCACCAAGGACTGGTATGGCGCGGCGTCGGTGGTGCGCGACATCCGCCTGGAGTCCCGCGGCGCCCGCCCCGCCCTGGTCTCGGCACCCATCCCTTCCCTTCAGTCGCTGGAAGGGGAGCCTGCGCAGATCCCCGGCGGCGGACTCGCTGACGGACGGGCGCTGACGGTGCCGGACAGCGGCGCGTTCAAGGCCGACGTCGAACTTGTTCGGCCAGCCGACGGCACCGGCGAGGCCCGGCTCCTCCTGCAAAGCGGGGGCGCCACCTACGCCACCATCGGCTACGACTTCAAGGCCGGCCGGGCATTTGTGGCCCGGGACGGCGATGCGGTGGCCGCTGCCCAAGGACAGCCTGCCCAAGGACAGCCTGCCCAGGGTCAGCCGGAGCGCCCCGCGGTGGATGCCGCCTACCGCCAGCCCCAGTCCGTGGACGTCCGGCCCTCCGGGGACACCGTCCGCCTCACCGTTTACGTGGACCGCTCGTCCGTCGAGGTCTTTGGTGACGGACAATCCCTCACGGCCCTCGTCTTCCCCCCGGAGGGCGATAAGGGAGTCCGGCTGGAAGCCGACGGTCCGGTGCAGCTCAAGGGCGGCGCAGTGACGCCGCTGGCCGGCATCCGCTAGACGGCCTGGCTTCTGCTAGGCGGCGTGCTTCGGGTCCGCGGGAAGGGCCGCGGCGCTGACTTTCGCCGCGGCTTCCAGCGTCATCCACGCCTGCAGCTGGGTGGCGAGCTCGACGGCGGCACCTGGCGGATACGTTTCGGCCGCCGGTTGGGCTGCATGCACGGAGAAAATGCTCCTGCCTGCGAGCGCAGGCCGCGCCTCCCCAGCAGCCACCTCCCGGCGGCCCGACCAGAAGGCCTCGGCCGTGGCGGTCACCAGCCGGGCCGCCGTCGCGCGGGTGGCGTCGGGAAGCCGGCCGTCCGCTGCCGCCAGCGCAAGGTAACGGCAGAGGATCCCGGTGAACAGGCCGCCGTCGCCCGTTCCCTCGCACCGCAGCACCGCGCTGCCCGGGAGTGTCAGCTTGTTGTCCACCGCCTGCACCAGGGTGGCAGCCCGGGCCAGGTTCGCGTCCCCGCCCAGCTCCAGGAGCGCGCCCAGCACGGGGCCCTGGTTGTAGGTGTAGACGGCCCGCTCCACCAGCGTCCCGCCGGACGGGTCCACCCGGATGCCGTCAAGGTAAAGGCCCTGGCCGGCGTCGAAGAGGGTGGCGTCCAGCCAGTCCAGCAGCGCCTGGGCCTTGGCCTGCTGGCCGGTGCGGGCATAGAACAGTGCCACCGGAGCCGTGGCCGGGGTGTTCTTGAAGTCCCGCTTCTTGCTCCAGAAAGTACCGCCGCCCAGATCGTCCGTGCACGCCGCATCGAATTGCAGGGTCAGTGCCGCGCGGACGGCGGCGTTGCGCCGGCGCCCCGGCCGCCGGGTGTCCTCCGCCAGCCGGTCCAGCCGCAGGGTGGCCAGGGCAAGCCACGCCATGTCGTCGTAGTAGTTGTTCACGAACGTCAGCGCATTGCGCAGCCGGACGCCCGTGACCAGCCGCGAGGCCAGGCGCCCGGCGCTGGGGCGGTGCGGGCCGTTGAACCGCGCTGCCGGGGTGGCCCCGCCGCCCAGTTCGCGCCGGCCGGTGTCCACCAGGCAGTCCACGTAGTGCGCCTGCCACCAGTAGTGCCAGGGAGCAGTGGGACCTGCCGCCCGGCGTCCCCGCCACAGCACGGCGCCGAGATGCGTGCCCGGGAGGAACAGCAGCTTCCGGCCGAACAGCGCTGTCACGGATTGGGCGGCGTGGTTCGCCCGGTCGGGCCAGTCGGTCAAAGCGGGGCTGCTGGTGCTCATGCTGTCCACCCTAGCCGCGGGGTGCAGGAAAATCGGATTTCAGTTAACATTCACTAACTGATACCGCTGGCCCGCAGCCGGGGGACGCGCATCAAGGAGGATGTATGGACAGCAGAGGCAGCGTGGCACTTGTCACCGGGGGTGCTTCCGGGCTGGGCGCCGCCACGGCACGGAGGTTGTTCGACGACGGCGCCTCCGTGGTGCTGCTGGACCTTCCCTCCTCAGCCGGGCAGGCAGTGGCGGACGAACTCAACGGCCGCGCCCAATCCGGCCAATCCGCCGTCTTTGCCCCCGCGGACGTCACCAGCGAGGGCGACGTGCGGGCCGCCGTCGGGACTGCCAGCGAGCTGGGACCGCTGCGGATCGTGGTGAACTGCGCCGGCATCGCCACACCCGGCAAGGTGCTGGGACGCGAAGGCGTGCTGCCGCTGGACACCTTCACCCGCGTCATCCAGGTGAACCTGGTGGGAACGTTCAATGTGCTGCGGCTGGCGGCTGAGGCCATGGTGGCCACCGAACCGGTGACCACCGAACTCGGCGGCCCGGAACGCGGCGTCATCATCAACACGGCCTCCGTGGCGGCGTTCGACGGGCAGATCGGCCAGCCTGCGTACTCCGCATCCAAAGGCGCGGTGGCGGCCATGACGCTGCCCATCGCCCGTGAGCTGGCGCGCTCGCTGGTGCGGGTGGTCACCATCGCCCCGGGCATCTTCGAGACCCCCATGATGGCGGGCCTGCCGCAGGAGGCGCAGGACTCGCTGGGTGCCCAGGTGCCGCACCCGTCCCGGCTGGGGAAGCCGGCGGAGTACGCCAACCTGGTGGCGCACATCGTGGACAACGCCATGCTGAACGGCGAGACCATCCGGCTGGATGGCGCCATCAGGATGGGACCGAAATGAGCGGCTTGGACCTGTCAGAGCTGCCCGCGGCGGACCTTTTCGCCGTCGAATCCCTGCTCAACGACACGGAACGCCACAAGCTTGCGCAGCTGCGGGACTTCCTGGCCGCCGAGATCGCACCGTATGCCGGCGATTGGTGGAACAAGGCCGAGTTCCCCGCGCACCTCCTGCCCAAGCTGGCCGCGCTGGAATTGAGCACGCCATCCCAGCGCGGGTACAGCAACCTGTTCGCCGGGCTGGTCATCGCGGAAATGACCCGGGTGGACACCTCGATTGCCACGTTCTTCCTGGTCCACCATGACCTGTTCGTACAGTCCCTGTACGACTTCGGCAGCCAAGACCAAAAGCAGCGGCTCCTGGCGGACGCCTCGGACCTGCGCATCACCGGCGCCTTCGCCCTGACCGAGCCCCTGCATGGATCCGACGTCGCCGGCGGGATGGAAACCCGGGCGCGGCGGATCTCATCCAGGACCGGGGAACCGGACAGCGGCGGTGACGCGTGGGTGCTGAACGGTGCCAAGCGGTGGATCGGCAACGGAACGTTCTGCGACTACATGCTGGTGTGGGCGCGCGACGAAGCGGACGGGGCGGTCCGGGGCTTCATCGTGGACGCCGCGCTGCCCGGCGTCAGGCGCACCCGGATCGAGAACAAGATCGCGCTGCGGACGGTCCAGAACGCGGACATCGTCTTCGAGGACGTCCGGGTGGCCGAGGCGGACCGCTTCGGTGGGATCAGCAGCTTCGAGGACACCAAGGAACTGCTCCGCAGCTCCCGCATCATGGTGGCCTGGCAGGGCGTGGGCCAGCATCTGGCCGCGTTCGACGTCGCCCGGCAGTACGCCGTCGAACGCCACCAGTTTGGCCGGCCGCTGGCGGCGTTCCAGCTGATCCAGCAGCAGCTGGTGACCATGCTGGGGAACGCCGTGGCGAGCATGGGCATGATGGCCGGGCTGGCCCGGCTGCAGGACCAGGGCGCCGCGGACATGCCCAAGGTGGCGCTGGCCAAGTCCTACATCAGTGCGCGGATGCGCGAGACCGTGGCGCTGGGCCGGTCGATCCTGGGAGGCAACGGCATCATCACCGACTACCGGATGGCCAAGATCTTCGCCGACGCCGAGGCCATCTACACCTACGAGGGGTCCTTCGAGGTCAACACCTTGATCGTGGGCCGCGCCATCACGGGCATCTCAGCGATCGCCTAGATTTTCAGCTTAGGGACCAGACAGCGGTCTAATGGAGCACGACGGCGGCTGGCTGGCTTTTGTCGTCTTGGTGCCTACTTGCCGAGCGGCGTTTTCCACATAGGGACGTTTTGCACATAGGGACATTGGGTGGCTAGGAATGTCACGCCCCGGTGGAAGACTTTGGTTATGGAAGCGGTGTGGGGACTGGCGGAGACGGAAAGGGCGGTACGGCCTGCGTCCCCTACCGTTGCTGATGTCCTGGCCCTGCTTGGCTCCGTTCCGTTGGCGGCGGATGGTCCGGGGTTTATCGACCAGATCCGCGGGCTGGAGGAGCTGAAGTGCCTGGCGGGGGCGAAGCAGGCCGAGGCCGCTGTTGCTTTTGACCTGTGCCAGCGGCGCGAGCAGGCCGCGGCCGGGGTACCGGCCGATGAACAGGGTGCGGGGGTTGCGGCGCAGATTGCGCTGGCGCGGCGGGAGTCACCGGCGAAGGGTTCGCGGCTGCTGGGCCTGGCCAACGCGCTGACCGGGATGCCGCACACGTTCGCCGCGTTCCGGAGCGGATTGTTGAGTGAGTGGCGGGCCACCCTGGTCGTGAAGGAAACCATCTGCCTGTCCGCCGGCGACCGTGCCGCGGTGGACGAGGAACTCGCCGCCGACACCGGCACCCTCGACGGTGCCGGCGACCGCGCCATCATCGCCGCGGTCCGTGCCGCCGCGTGCCGGCGGGACCCTGCCTCTGTCACGAAGCGTGCGACCCGGGCGGTGGGTGAGCGGTGCGTGGGCCTGCGCCCGGCGCCGGACACCATGGCCTACCTGACCGCGCTGCTGCCGGTCGCGCAGGGCGTCGCCGCCTACGCCGCCCTGGCCCGGGACGCCGACACCGCCCGCTCGGCAGGCGATGACCGGTCCCGCGGGCAGGTCATGGCCGACACCTTGGTCGAACGCGTCACCGGCACCCCCGGCGGCGTGTCCGGGGTGGAGATCCAGTTCGTCATGACCGACCGCACCCTGCTGCAGGCCGATGCCGAACCCGCACGCCTCCCCGGCTACGGTGTTGTTCCCGCAGCAACCGCCCGCGAACTCGCCCTCACCGGAAAAACCGGAGGCGCAGGGGACGCCGGCACTCCGGATTTCAATGTCTTCCTCCGCCGGCTCTACACCGCCCCCGGCACCGGAGAGCTGGTCGCCATGGACTCCAGGGCCCGGCTCTTCCCGCCCGGCCTGAAACGCTTCCTGCAGATCAGGGACGAGACCTGCCGTACCCCGTACTGCGACGCCCCGATCCGGCACCACGACCACATCATGTCCTGGCAAAACGGCGGCCCCACCACCGCAGGCAACGGCCAAGGCCTCTGCGAAGCGTGCAACCACACCAAAGAAACCCCCGGCTGGACCGCGAAGCCGGTTCCGGGGCTGCGCCACACTGTAGAAACCACCACCCCAACCGGACACTCCTACCAATCCACGGCACCACCCCTGCCCGGCACGACGGGGCCACGCGGTGTCCAGCCCAGCCCGACAGTGCAGGTACTGGGGAGGGTAGTGCCCCGCCGGGCAGGTAGGCGCCGGCAGCTTGGGCAGCGCGCCAAGAGCGGAAAGACCGGCGTCCCGTAGCAGCACCCGCGCGACTAGCCGGGGTAAGGCGCCTTTTCGCCGGCCTCCACCCGGATGTCCAGGCTGTTGTTCTTCACCGGCATGGGGCAGGTGCCGTAGGGGGTGAAGGCGCTGGGGTAATTGATGGTCCGGTTGAAGTCCAGCACCACCGTCCCGTCCGGCCGCGGCCGCGCCGTGGACAATTTCCGCCAGTCGTCCGTGGTGTCGCCGTTGGTCTCGTCATGGAACGTGACCGTCAGGGCTCCGAGCTTCTCCTCCTCCGCCTGCAGCCGGAATTCGTGCGGGCTGCCAGGGAGCCGGAACACCAGCTCACCCACGCTGCGGTGCACCCCGTCCACCAGGGGGTTGGCGGTACTGATGGGGACCTCCACGGGTCCGGGGTACGGCTCGAAGCGGGCTTCCACCTCCCATTCCGGGTTGTAGGGGTAGGTGGGAACGCCGTCGAACCCGGTCAGCACGGGAGAAACGGAGTCTCGGGTGCGGATGGCGTAACGGCCCGCGCGCATGGCCAGCTCCACCACCACCTGGTCCCCGGCCTGCCCGCCGAACTGCACCCACATCAGGGACTCTTCATCCGCCAGGGCCGCCGACACGGTGCCGTCCACCGTTTCCCCGGTCTCCACCAGCGTGAGCCCATCCGCCGGCGCCGCGGTGAGGAACGCCGTCGTACTTTTGGTTGACCACAATCCCGGGGCGAGGTCGACGGCGGCGGGGGCGTCCTCCAGCCACTGGAAGGAAGTGAGGGTCAGCCAGCCGTGGCGGGCCGCCAGGGCTTTGTCCCGGTTGGTGCGGAAGCGCTGCCAGCGCTCCAGCCTTGCGTCTGTGGTGGTGGCCATGGTTCCTTCCGTTCGGGATGCCCCGGCTACAACCGCGCGGGCCGCGTGTTCATTCCGTCGGGGTGACATCTTTTGAGACGGATTCGAACGAGGCGCCGCCGCGGGGGTAGCATCTTTAGCTAGTAACGTGGCTCACAGTATCCAGCGCAGTGTACGAGCCAAGTCCGAAACCCTCGAAAGATTGCTTCCATGGCTCACACTGCAACACCTCCCGAAACAGATCTCGCCTCCGAACTGCGTGCGGATGTCCGGCGCGTGTCCACCCTTCTGGGCGAATCCCTGGTCCGGCAGCACGGGCCCGAACTCCTGGACCTCGTGGAGCAGGTCCGCCTCCTGACCAAGGAGTCCAAGGAAGCGGCGCGCGGCGGTGCGGACGCCACCGGCCCCTGGAGCGCCCACGACGTCGTTGCCCAGGTCCGCGAACTGCTGGGCTCCCTGCCGATCGAGCAGGCCACCGACCTGGTCCGTGCCTTCGCGTTCTACTTCCACCTGGCCAACGCCGCCGAGCAGGTGCACCGGGTCCGCGGCCTGCGCACCCGCGCCGAAAAGGACGGCTGGCTTGCCAAGACCGTGGCCGAGATCGCCGCCCAGGCCGGCCCGGACGTCCTGCAGGAAGTGGTCAACGGGCTGGACGTGCGCCCCATCTTCACGGCACACCCCACCGAGGCATCCCGCCGCTCCGTCCTGGACAAGATCCGCAAGCTCTCCGACGTCCTGTCCAACCCCACTGCCGAGGGCTCCACCGCCCGGCGACGGCAGGACCGGCAGCTGGCCGAAATCATCGACCAGATGTGGCAGACCGACGAACTGCGCCAGGTCCGGCCCACCCCCGTGGACGAGGCCCGCAACGCCATCTACTACCTGGGCGGCATCCTCACCGACGCAATGCCGGAGATGCTGACCGAACTCTCCGAGCTCCTGGGCGAGCACGGCGTCACCCTCGCGTCCAAGGACGCCCCCATCCGGTTCGGCTCCTGGATCGGCGGTGACCGCGACGGCAACCCGAACGTCACCGCTTCCGTGACCCGGGAAATCCTGCAGATCCAGAACCAGAGCGCCATCCGAATCAGCATCGGCATGATCGACGAGCTGATTTCCATCCTCTCCAACTCCACCGCCCTGGCCGGCGCGGACGAGTCGCTGCTCACCTCCATCGACGAGGACCTGAAGAAGCTGCCCGGCCTGGACAAGCGGGTCCTGGAGCTGAACGCCCAGGAGCCCTACCGGCTGAAGCTCACCTGCATCAAGGCCAAGCTCATCAATACCGGCAAGCGCGTGGCGGCCAACTCGAACCACGAGCACGGCCGGGACTACAGCGGAACCGAAGAACTCCTGGCGGACCTGCACCTGCTGGAACTGTCGCTGCGCAACCACTCCGCGGCCCTGGCTGCCGACGGATCCCTTGCCCGGGTGCGCCGCGCCATCGCCTCCTTCGGGCTGCACCTGGCAACCCTGGACATCCGTGAGCACGCGGACCACCACCATGACGCCGTCGGCCAGCTGATGGACCGGATCGGCGGCCCCGGGCTGCGCTACGCGGAGCTGAGCCGCGAGGAGCGCTTCGAGGTGCTGGGCTCCGAGCTCGCCTCCCGCCGCCCGCTTTCCGGGCACCCGATCAAGCTCGACGGCGCCGCGGACGGCACGTACGACGTCTTCCGCGAGATCCGCCGCGCCCTGCGCATGTACGGACCCGATGTCATCGAGACCTACATCATCTCCATGACCCGCGGCGCCGACGACGTCCTGGCCGCGGCCGTCCTGGCCCGCGAGGCCGGCCTGGTGAACCTCTTCGGTGACAAGCCCTATGCCAAGCTCGGCTTCGCGCCGCTGCTGGAGACCGTGGAGGAACTGCGGGCCTCGGCCGAGATCATCGACCAGCTGCTGTCCGATCCCTCGTACCGGGAGCTGGTCCGCCTGCGCGGCGACATCCAGGAAGTCATGCTGGGCTACTCGGACTCCAACAAGGAATCCGGCGTGATGACCAGCCAGTGGGAGATCCACAAGACCCAGCGCAAGCTGCGGGACGTGGCCGCCAAGCACGGCGTCCGCGTCCGGCTGTTCCACGGCCGCGGCGGTTCCGTGGGCCGCGGCGGCGGGCCCACCTACGACGCCATCCTCGCCCAGCCCAACGGCGTCCTCGAAGGCGAAATCAAGTTCACCGAGCAGGGTGAGGTCATCTCGGACAAGTACTCGCTGCCCGAGCTGGCCCGCGAAAACCTCGAGCTGTCGCTGGCCGCGGTGCTGCAGGGTTCGGCCCTGCACCGGGACCCGCGTACCTCCGAGGACCAGCGCGAGCGTTACGGCCACGTCATGGAGACGATCTCCGATGCCGCGTTCGAGCGTTACCGCAAGCTCATTGACCACCCGGACCTGCCCGCCTACTTCATGGCATCCACTCCGGTGGAGCAGCTGGGGTCGCTGAACATCGGCTCCCGCCCGTCCAAGCGCCCCGACTCGGGCGCCGGACTGGGTGGCCTGCGTGCTATTCCATGGGTGTTCG
The DNA here is from genome assembly GCF_058266945.1 of Arthrobacter sp. E70. Lineage (NCBI taxonomy): Bacteria > Bacillati > Actinomycetota > Actinomycetes > Micrococcales > Micrococcaceae > Arthrobacter > Arthrobacter sp. E70. Next base: position 69,045 of record NZ_JBYQFR010000009.1, read on the forward strand.
GCTGGACCCAGTCACGCCAGATCGTGCCGGGCTGGTTTGGCGTCGGGTCAGGCCTCAAGGCCGCCCGGGAAGCCGGCAACGCCGCGCAGCTGGTGGAAATGATGGACCAGTGGCACTTCTTCCGCTCGGTTCTGTCCAACGTGGAAATGACGCTCGCCAAGACGGACATGGACATCGCCGGCTACTACGTGGCCACCCTGGTCCCCGAAGAGCTGCACCACCTGTTCCGGACCATCCGGGAAGAGTACGAACTCACGGTCTCCGAAATCCAGAAGCTGACCGGGGAGAACCTGCTCCTGGACGCCCAGCCCACGCTGAAGCGCTCACTGGAAATCCGGGACCAGTACCTGGACCCGATCAGCTACCTCCAGGTGGAACTGCTGCGCCGTGTCCGCGAGGCCGCGAAGGGGGACAGCATCAGCGGGGCAGAGATCGACGAGCGCCTCCAGCGGGCCATGCTCATCACCGTCAACGGGGTGGCGGCGGGCCTGCGCAACACCGGGTAGCGCGCAGGAGGTGAGCGGGGGTTTGGATAGGCTGGAGGACATGCCTTCCTTCCAGACCCGACTCAAGATCACCGGGCTGCGGCCGGGAAATCCGCCCGAATCCGTTATGGACACGGCCGTGGAGGTGCTCGGGACCCGCCACCACGTCGAGGCGCACCAGCTGCAGATCGCCGGGGGAGTGCCGCAGCTGAACCTTCGCTTCCTCGTCGAGGCGAGCGAATACAGCGGGGAGAACCAGCAGGCGCGGGAATCGGCAGCCATGATGCGCGACGCCGTCGAGCAAGTTGCGCTGACAGGTGCGCTCAGCGTGCTGCGGCGCAGCCGGGGCAAGTGGCTGCCCGTCTAGCCCGGACCGCATCCGGCGTCGTCATTGTCCGGTTTCCTCCACCGGGGACCGGTCGCCGCGCCGCCGGGTGACGATAATGCCGACGACGGCGCCGATCAGCAGGCCGAGCGCGACACCGATGAGGGAGCTGGCCCAGAACGGCAGCCTCGTGGCCGAACCGGTGAAGTAGCCCAGGCCCACCAGCCAGCAGGCCCACAGGACCGCGCCGAGGCCCGCGCAGAGGCTGAAGCCGCGGACCGAAACGTTGGCAATGCCGGAGGCGGCCGACGTCGCCAGCCGTCCGCCCGGGATGAACCTGGCCCCGATGATGGTGCCGTAGGTGGAGGACCGGCCGGCCTTCGCCAGCGCTTCGTGGATGCCGCTGTGCACGCGCCGCCCCCACTTCCAGCGGTCCAACAGGTGGCTCAGGCGCCGGCGGAAGAGCTGGAACACCACCATGTCGCCGATCCACGAGGCCAGCGCAGCCAGGGCCAGCACCAGGAACACGTTGGCCCTGCCGTCCGCGGACAGGGCGCCGCCGGTGATCACCACCATCTCGGACGGCACGGGTGGAAAAATAGCGTCGCCAAGGACCAACGGGATGACCCAGAAGTAGAGGGCGGCTCCCCAGCTGTCAGCGCTGCCGAAGTCCATTGCCACAAATTACCGCACTTTTGCCGGCACGCGGATGCACGTGCAGCGGCTGCGGTGGGAGACTGGCGGCATGCGGATTTCCGTGCTGCAGGGTGACATTACCCAGCGGCGGGTGGATGCGGTGGTGAACGCCGCGAATTCCTCGCTGCTCGGCGGCGGGGGAGTGGACGGGGCGCTGCATCGGGCGGCGGGCCCGGAGCTGCTGGCCGCCTGCCGGGAGCTCCGTGCCGGCGGGCTGCCGCACGGCCTCCAGACCGGCGCCGCGGTGGCAACGCCTGCGTTCCGGCTGCCGGCACGCTGGGTGATCCACACGGTGGGCCCCAACCGGCACGCGGGCCAGACCAACCGCGCCCTCCTGGTGTCCTGCTTTAGTGAAAGCCTGCGGCTGGCCGAGGAACTGGGGGCGCAGGGCATGGCCTTTCCTGCGGTGGGCGCCGGAGCGTATGGGTGGCCGGCGGCGGTTGTGGCCGAAGCCGCCGCGGACGCCTTGGCAGGGTTCCAGGCGTCGCATCCCTCGCCCGGCCTGGAGCTCGTGGAGTTCGTGCTCTTCCGTTCGGAGGTGGAGGAAGTCTTCAGGAACGTGCTCGGGGATTAAGGATGTGCCCGGGCCGCTTCGCTGAGTTCCAGTCCGCTGCGGTACTCGACGGGCTTTCCTGAGATCGGATCCACGAAGCGGATGCCCCGGGCCAGGAGCTGAAGCGGATTGGTGTAGTCGTCCGGTGCCTTGTCCAGCAGGTCAGGGTAGAAGGCGTCATTCACGATTCCCAGTCCCAGTGAGGCCATGTGGACCCGCAGCTGGTGCGTCTTGCCGGTATGCGGCTCCAGGCGGTAACGGGCGAGGCGCCTGTCGGCTGCGGTGCCGGGTGCACCCACCGGTGTGCCGCCGTCGAACGTTTCCAGCCGCTCAATCCTGGTTTCCGCGTTCGGCTCGCCGTCCACGACCTCGGCCAGGAGGTAGCTGCGCGACTTCGTCATCCGGTTCCGGACCACCACGGGGAAGTCGACGGCGGCGTGCCCCGGCGCTGGTTCGGCCGCTGACACGCACTCGTATTCCTTCTGCACCTGGCGCTTCTCGAACAGCACCTGGTACTTGCCGCGGGTCTGCGGATTGGTGGAGAAGAGCAACACCCCGGCGGTCATCCGGTCCAGCCGGTGCATCGGGATCAGGTCCGGCAGGTCCAGCTGGTTCCGCAAGCGGACCAGCGCGGATTCCTGGATGTAGGTGCCGCCGGGAGTGGTGGGCAGGAAATGCGGCTTGTCCACCACCAGCAGGTGTTCGTCCTGGTGCAGGATGCTGATCTCCACCGGCAGCCGCGTCTCCTGCGGCAGCGTCCGGTAGTACCAGATGAAGGTGTGGTCCTCAAGCTTCGTGTGCCGGCTGAGGGGGACGCCGCCCTCGCCGACGATCTCGCCGGCGTCGAACCGGTCCTCGATGCCCTGCGGGTCGATGTGCCCCCAGCGGTGCATCATGTAGTCCATCGCGGTGTCCCACGGGCCCTCCTCCGGAAGCCGCAAGCGGGTGGCGTTCACGCCGTCGCGCACGGGGAGGGGGGATTGCATCACCGGTCCATTCTATCGGCGGAGGAGTGGTGCCTTGCTGGCGGCCCGGTCGGTCCGTCCGCCCCACACTCCTTCCGACGATAAAAAAGTTCTTGACAAGAAAAGTTGTCGGTTTGCATACTGGACGCATGCAGGACATAGCAGTCATCGAAGATCCCGCAGCGGCCGAGGTGTCGCTGGACCCGATCCGTACCACCATCCTGCGGGAACTGGTCCAGCCGGGGTCGGCTACGCAGCTGGCGGTCCGGGTGGGCCTGCCGCGGCAGAAGGTGAACTACCATCTCAAGGCGCTGGAGCGGCACGGCCTGGTGGAGTTGGTGGAGGAGCGGCGCAAGGGCAACGTCACTGAACGGGTCCTGCAGGCCAGCGCCGCGTCCTACCTGATCTCGCCCACAGCACTGGCTGCCGTTTCCCCGGATCCGCACCGCTTCTCCGACCGCTTCTCGGCCTTCTGGCTGCTGGCGCTCGCCGGAAGGATGGTGCAGGAGATGGGGAAGCTGATCACCGGCGCCGCGGCCGCCCGGCAAAAACTGGCCACCTTCGCGATCGACGGCGACATCACCTTCCGCAGCGCGGCTGACCGTGCCGCCTTCGCGGAGGAACTGGGCGTGGAGGTCGCACGCCTGGTGGACAAATACCACGACGGCGGCGCGTCCGCAGGTGGCCGGCGGCACCGGCTGGTGGTCGCGCTGCATCCGGCACTAAAAACTTCCGATCAGACCACTACACACAAGGAGCAGGGCAATGACTGACAAGCGCGACTTCGAAATTGTTTACGACACAGAACTTCCCGGTACACCGGAGCGTGTGTGGGAAGCCGTCACCAACGGAACGCCGGCCTGGATGTTTCCCACGGACCAGTGGCCCGACGTCAAGACCGTCAACGAGTACCCCACCCACCTGGTCTCCCGGATGGAGGGACCGGACGGCTGGTTCAACCAGCTGGAGCATGTCCTGGAACCGCTCGACGGCGGCCGCGCCCGGCTGCACTACGTCCACAGCGGCATCTTTGCCGACGACTGGGACCAGCAGTATGACGGGGCCAGCCGGCACACCGAGTTCTACCTGCACACCCTGGGCCAGTACCTGCAGTACTTTGACGGCCGCCCCGTGGTCTTTACCGACATCCAGGCTCCCGCGGCATCACAGGCTTCCGATGGCTTCGTGCGGTTGCGCAGGGCACTTGGCGTCGAGTCGGCCGGGCAAGGGTCTGCCGTGGATGTTGAGCTCGACGGCGTGGGCCGGCTGGCGGGTGAAGTCGACTTCTCGAACGAGCACTTCCTGGGCATCCGCACCCCTGACGCGCTGTTCCGGTTCTTTGGCCGTAACGCCTTCGGTGCCCCGGTGGGAATGACGGTGCACGATTTCAGCGGCGCCGGTGATTCCGAAACCACGGCAAAGGCCTGGGGTGGCTTCCTGGAGCGCGTGTACGCGTAGCGCGGGCGCCTCATTCGGGGCCCGGGTCAGGCGATGGCGACGGCGGGGGCGTGGGTGAGCGACCGCCGCAGCTGGGGTGCGGCGTCGAGCCTGCCCTGCGCCGCCCGCAGTGCCAGCACCGCCGCCTCCAGCTTGTCCGGCGGGAGGGTGAAGGGAAGCCGCAGGTAGCGTTCGAACGCGCCGCCAACCCCGAACCGGGGTCCGGCCGCCAGTCTGATGCCGAAATCCGGGGCGAGGACTGTCAGCGCAGTGCTGACGGGCGCGGGCAGTCGGCACCAGACGGAGAGGCCGCCGGCGGGGCGCGTCGGCTGCCACGCGGGCAGGTGCTCCGCGAGGAGGCCGAGCAGGGCTCCCCGGTTCCCGCGCAGCGTCTCCAGCAGCGCAGGCAGGGGTTCGTCCAGAGCCCGCACCAGATGGGCGGCGGCCAGCTGCTCCATGACGGGGCCGCCCAGGTCCAGGGTGGTGCGTGCGGCGGCAAACCGCTGGATCATGGGCTCGGACGCCCGGATCCACCCGGTCCGCAGGCCGCCCCAGTGCGACTTGCTCAGTGATCCGATGGACACCACGGCGCTGCTGAAACCGGCCAGGGGTGTGGTGGCAACGCCGTCGAGGTTCAGCTCGCGGAGTGTTTCGTCAGCCACCAGCACGGTTCCGGCCGCGGCGGCCGCACGGACCAGCCGGCGGCGCTGGGGATCCGGCATGATCATGCCGGTGGGGTTGTGGAAGTCCGGCACCATATAGGCGAGCCTGGGCTGCTGCTGCGCCATGGCCGATTCCAGGGCCGCCAAGTCCCAGCCGGACTCGGCAAAGGCGACCGGTACGGGACGGCAGCGGGCGGCCCGGACGGCATCGAGCGCGTGGGGATAGCTGGGGTGCTCCACCAGGATGCGGTCCTGCCGGTCCGCCAGGGTGCGGATGACGATGGTCAGGGCATGCTGGGCCCCCGAGGTAACCATGACCTGCCCCGGCTGCGTTGGCACTCCGGCGGCCGAGTACCGGTCCGCTATGGCCTGGCGCAGCGGCAGCAGTCCCAGGGCGTCGTACCCGAACCCCGGCAGCAGGGCGGGGAGCTCGGTCAGCGCCGCCGCGAACGCCCGGTGCACCACCTCCCCGCTGGCCGGCAAAGCCGAATAGGCGAGGTCGATCAGGCCCTCGGGGGCACTGAGGCCGGGAGCGGTGAAGCCGGGGGCACTGAGGCCGGGAGCGCGCTGTTGGCCCGCTGGCGGCCGCGGACCGAGGAGCGCCGGGCCGAAGGACGTGTGTTCGGGGATGCGGGTCCTGCCGCGGCTGCCCTGGCCGCTGCTCAGGAAGCCCTGGTCCCGGAGGGTCGCATAGGCCGCCGTGACGGTGGTCCGGCTGACCCCCAGTGCCGCGCACAGGGAGCGCTCGCTGGGCAGTGCCGTATCAAGCGGAACGCGGCCGTCCAGGACGAGCAGCCGTACTACATCCGCCAACTCCCGGTATGCCGGGCCCGTCCCGTGGTTCCACGTGCCAAGGAGGCGGGACAACGCGGAAGCGGTGAGGGCAGCAGGCATGTAGCCAGTATTTCAGACTGGCTATGTTATTCAATGCCAGTCAGTTGCGAGCATGGTTCCATGATGACCCGCAGACTCGTCCAGCTGTTTACCGGCCTCGCCATGTATGGCATCTCACTGGCCATGTTCATCCGCGCCGGGCTGGGCCTGGACCCCTGGGACGTCTTCCACCAGGGGCTGGCCAACCGGAGCGGGCTGAGCATCGGCGTGGTGGTGATCGCGGTGAGCTTCCTGGTGCTGCTGCTCTGGATTCCGCTGCGGCAGATGCCCGGCTTCGGTACGCTCTGCAACGCCGTCCTGGTGGGTGTGTTCGCCGACGTCGGCCTGGCCTTCATGCCTGCCGTGTCCCACCTGGCCGGGCAGGCCGGGCTCCTTGCCGGGGCGGTCCTGCTGAACGGGATCGCCTCCGCCTGCTACATCGGTGCCCGCTTCGGCCCGGGAGCGCGCGACGGACTCATGACCGGGCTGGCCCGGCGCACGGGCTGGTCCGTCCGGTTGTCGCGCACCCTGATCGAGGTAACGGTTTTGGCCATCGGCTGGGTTCTCGGCGGTTCCGTGGGCGTGGGCACGGTGGTGTACGCCCTGGCCATCGGCCCCCTGGTCCAGCTCCTGCTGCCCCGCTTCATGGTTCCTGCCGCAGCACCGCAGTCCGCCGGCGAGCCCGCTCCCGCCAACTGCTGAAGACCAGCTGCCTGCGGTTCGTCGTCATGCGGGAACGGGCTGGCATTTCGGGCAGAAGTAAATATCGCGTTCCTCCTCGCCGTTCGGCTTTCCCAGGAGGCCGCGCCGGATGGGTGTACCGCATTTGAGGCACGGCTGGCGTTCCCGGCCGTAGACCCAGTAGCCGGGGCGGCCGGCCATCCTGCCGACGGGCATGCCGCGCGTGTTGAGGATGGTGACGCGGCGTCCGGGGCCCAGGTTGACCTCCAGGAGCTGCTTGGCGTCGGTCATCATGGTGCGGATGTCCGGTACCTCGGAGACCGGCGTTGCAGGATGCACGCCGGAGAGGAAGCATGCCTCGCAGCGGTAGATGTTGCCGATGCCCGCAAGGTTGCGCTGGTCCAGCAGCGCCACGCCTACCGGAACGTCCGGCCGTGACCTGACCCTGCGCTCGGCTTCATCGAGGTCCCAGTCCGGGCCCAGGAGGTCCGGGCCGAGGAATCCCACGATCGAATCCTCGTTGTCCGTTGCCACCACTTCGAGCAGGCCCAGGGAGAACCCGACGGCGTCAGCGGCCGCCGTGCGCAGCACGCACCGTGCCGTGAAGCCGGGTTTCCGCCACCTGCCGCCGGGAGGATAGACCTGCCACGTTCCCTCCATCTTCAGATGTGAGTGGATGGTGAGCTTCTTGTCCTCCGGGCTGACAACCCGCATCAGGAGGTGCTTGCCGCGGGGAACTACCTCGGCAACGGTCCAGCCAGCCAGGTTCAGCGTGGCAAAGCGCGGGACGCGGAAGTCCGAGGCCAGCAGCTTTTGCCCCGCGAGGGCCTGGTGCAGCTGGTGGGCGGCCCGCCAAACCGAGTCGCCCTCAGGCACGGATCCTCAGTCCCTTAGGGGTTGAATAGGCGCCGGCTGCGCTGAGGGCGGCAGCCACCGGGGTGTCCAGGATCCCGTGGCCGTTCACCTTTTCCATGATCAGCTTGTCCACCGCCCCGCGGGTCACGACACCCACCAGCGCGGCACCGGCCGCCGCCAGGACGTCATTGTCAGAGCTGAAAGCCAGCAGCGTCTTGCCGCCGCGTTCCACGTACAGGACCAGTGCGCCGTCCACCAGGACCACCAGCGCACCCGCTTTGCGGCCGGGCCGGTGGCCGGTGCCGGCGTCGTCCTGGACCGCCGGCCAGGGCAGGGCAGCCCCGTAGGGGTTGGCGGGATCGCTGGCGGCAAGCGCCAAGGCCACAGGCTCCGCCTTGGCCAGCTGGGTGTCCTCACTGTACGAGCGCAGCCGGTCCACGGTGGCGGGAACGGCAAACTGGGCGGCGCCCAGGTGTTCGATGAAGTACCCGCGGCGGCAGCGGCCGGCCTCCTCCAGCCGTGCCAGCACCTTGTACATCAGGCCGAAGCCGCCCAGGATCTGCTCGGCCATGACCGAGCCCCTGGTGACCACCCCGTAGCGGTCGAGCAGGAGCTCAGCGGTGGCCCGGGCATGGATGGTGGGATCGAGTTCCGGCTCCGGAAGGGCGGACCAGCGGCCGGCCGCAGTGGGCGGCGTGGCGGCCCCGGCTGAACCGTAGCGTCCGTCGCCGTAGCGCCCACCGGACAGCCCGGGGGAGCCCATCAGCCCGGTGCCGTGGGAACGGCCCAGCCTGCTCAGGCGCGGTGCCCTGGCCCGGGGTGCCCGGGCCACCTGGCGGTGGGCGGTGTGGCCGCCGGCGATCAGTGACCTGACCGGGGCGAAGGTGTCCCCGGTGATCCTGCCTGCCCAGGCAAGGTCCCACAGTGCCGTGACCACCTCCTGGTCGGTGAGGACGGCGTCCATGCCGCCGGCCACTTCGGTGAGCTGCCGGAAGAAGTAGCCGCCGCCGTTGGTGCGCAGGTGGTCCAGGAGCCGCCGGCCGGCGTCGCCCGCTTCAAAGTCGGGGGCAGGGTTGAGGGTCAGTTCCACGGAATCGGCAAGGTGCAGGCTGATCCAGCCGTCGTTCCCGGGCAGCGCTCCCGCCCCGGACCAGAGGACCTCGCCGGCGGCCATCAATTCGTCCAGCATGGCTGGCTGGTAGTTGGACACCCGGCTGGCCAGGACCAGCGGCTCCCACGCCGAGGCCGGGACCGGCACGCCGGAGAGCTGGTCGATGGCGGTGATGATGCCGTCCAGTCCCCGCAGCGAGGGCTGGCCGCGCCCGCCGCCGGGTGTCCGGACATGCTGCCACGCGGGGAGGAATCGCCCATAGGCGGCAGCGTCCACCGGCTCCACCTCGGCGCGTAGCGCAGCCAGGGAACGACGGCGGAGCTTGCGGAGGACTTCGGCGTCACACCATTCGCTCTGGATAGCGTGCGGAATGTCGGGTGCAGGCGCATGCCCGGGAGGCCCTTCCGCATCATCAGTCAGCTGGCTTCCGGTGTCCAGCGCGGCCCCATGTGGTGCGTCTTCAGGACGCGCTGCCTCCGGCGTTCCGGCGCCGGGCGGTGTCACGTGCGGCCGGAATTCCCCCTCGACCACGCGGCCATCGGCCGCGAGCCGTTTCAGGGCGGTGCCCACCACTGCAACTCCAAGACCCAGCCGGGCGGCGGCTTCCGCGGCCGTGAACGGTCCGTGCGTGCGGGCGTACCGCGATACAAGGTCACCCAAAGGATCCGCCACCGGCTCGATGAACGCGAGCGGGACCCCCATGGGCAACGGCACGCCGATGGCGTCGCGGAGGCGGGCCGCGTCCTCCACCGCCGCGTAGCGTTCCACACCGCCGATGTTGACCCTGATCGCCCGGTTGGCGCGCTGCAGGGCGGCCAGATGCGCAGCAGCCTCCGGGACCGTTCCACTGGCTTGGGCGGGACGGGCTTCAAGGGCTTCGGTTTCGGCAGGCCTGGTCTCGGCAGGTTCGGGCCCGCCCGGCTCCACCACCGGCTCCCCGGCCTCGGCAGCGTTGGCCACGGGCGTGCCTTCCAGCCGTTCTGCCGTTTCCTCCGGCGTCAGGGGGCCCAGCAGCCGCAACAGGTCCGCCACCCCTTCCATGCCGCGCGCGCGGCGGTCCGGAGCCAGGCGCTGCAGTTCGCGCTCGGTGGCCTCGATGACTTTGGCGTCAAGGAGCTCCCGCAGCTCCACGCGGCCCAGCAGTTCGTTGAGCAGGGTGGAATCCAGGGCCAGGGCGGCCGCGCGCCGCTCGGCCAGGGGCGAATCGCCTTCGTACAGGAACTGGGCCACGTAGCCAAAGAGCAAGGACTTGGCGAACGGTGAGGGCTGCTGCGTGGTGGTCTGCACGATCCGCAGCTCCCGCCGTTCCACGGACGCGGCGATGTCCTTCAGGGCCGGGAGGTCGTAAACGTCCTGCAGGCACTCGCGCACCGTTTCGAGCACGATGGGGAAGGTGGGGTACTTCCGGGCCACATCAAGCAGCTGCGCTGACCGCTGGCGCTGCTGCCACAACGGCTGCCGCTTGCCCGGGGTCTGCCGTGGAAGGAGCAGCGCCCGGGCGGCGCACTCCCGGAACCGGGAGGCGAACAGGGCGCTTCCGCCCACCTCGGCGGTGACGATCTGCTCCAGTTCCTCGGGGTCGAACAGGAAGAGCTCGGCGCCGGGCGGCTCGTCCTCCATCATCGGCACCCGCAGGACGATGCCGTCGTCGGCCGCCATCGCCGAACCGTCGAGCCCGTACCGCTGGTGGAGCCGCTGACCCACAGCGAGGGCCCATGGCGCGTGCACCGGCATTCCGAACGGGCTGTGCAGGATCACCCGCCAGTCGCCCAGTTCGTCATGGAACCTCTCCACCACCAGCGTGGTGTCGCTGGGAACCACCTCGGTGGCCTGCTTCTGCTCGTTGAGGTACTGGATGAGGTTGTTGGCCGCGAAGTCATCCAGGCCGCTGGCCTTGCACCGCTCAGCGGCGGGGCCGGCGTCGGAGGCCGACAGTTCCCGGACGAACGCGCCCAGGGCACGGCCCAGGTCCACTGGCCGGCCCAGGGAATCGCCCTTCCAGAACGGCAGCTTCCCTGGCTGGCCGAACGCCGGGGAGACCAGCACGCGGTCGTGGGTGATGTCCTCGATCTTCCAGCTGGTGGCGCCCAGGGCAAAGACGTCGCCCACGCGGGACTCATACACCATCTCTTCATCGAGCTCGCCGACGCGCCGGCCGCCGCGGGGCGCGCGCGCCGGCTTGCCGTCCTCGGCGGGGGAGGCGGCGCCCTCGGCCTCGGTGCCGATGATGTAGACGCCGAACAGGCCGCGGTCCGGGATGGTGCCGCCGGACGTGACGGCCAGCCGCTGGGCGCCGGGCCGGCCCTCGATGGTCCCCGCGTTCCGGTCCCACACGATGCGGGGACGGAGCTCGGCGAATTCGTCTGACGGGTACCGGCCGGCCAGCAGGTCCAGGGTGGCTTCGAAGGCGGAGCGGGGGAGCGAGGCGAACGGGGCGGAGCGGCGCACGGTACCGAACCATTCCTCGACGTCGATGCTGCCCAGCGCGGTGGCGGCCACGGTCTGCTGCGCCAGGATGTCCAGCGGATTGGCCGGGATGCTGAGCCGCTCGATCTTGCCGTCCAGCATCCGTTCGACGGTGATGGCGGTGTGGACCAGGTCCGCGCGGTGCTTCGGGAACAGGACGCCCTGGGAGATCTCACCCACCTGGTGCCCGGCGCGGCCCACCCGCTGCAGCCCGCTGGCCACCGACGGAGGGGACTCCACCTGCACCACCAGGTCCACGGCACCCATATCGATGCCGAGTTCCAGGGACGACGTGGCCACGACGCACCGCAGCCGCCCCGATTTCAGGTCGTCCTCAATCAGTGCGCGCTGGTCCTTGGACACCGAGCCGTGGTGGGCGCGCGCCAGGACCGGGTCAGCGCCCGACGTAGCCCCCGCCTGCGCCATCATATGGGCTGGCGTGGCCGTCGAGGCAGGAACACCCGACGCCGGTCCCGCCCACGGGTCCGCAGCGCCGTCATGCCCTTCCGGAGCCGGATCATCCCAGCCGCCGCCCACCGCAACCAGCTGGCGCTCGGCGTAAATTTCGTTGAGCCGGGCCGTCAGGCGCTCGGCCAGGCGGCGGGAGTTGGCGAAGACGATGGTGGACTGGTTGGCCAGGACCAGGTCCACGATCTTCTCTTCGACGTGCGGCCAGATGGAGGCCTGCGGCTGCAGCCCCGACGCCGGGCCCGAGTCGAAGGCACCCGCGGCGCCCTGCAGGTCCGACATGTCCTCCACCGGTACGGATACCGTCAGGTCCCAGGTCTTCCGGGCAGGCGGGGCCACGATCTCCACCGGAGCGGAGCCGGCCAGGAACTGGGCCACGAGTTCGCGGGGCTCCACGGTGGCGGAGAGCCCGATGCGCTGGGCGGGTTTGGGCAGCAGCGCGTCCAGCCGCTCCAATGAGACAGCCAGGTGTGCGCCGCGTTTGGTCCCGGCCACGGCATGGACCTCATCGATGATGATGGTGTCCACCTCGGTGAGGGTTTCCCGGGCCTTTGACGTGAGCATGAGGAACAGCGATTCCGGGGTGGTGATCAGGATGTCCGGCGGGCTGCTCAGCAGCGCGCGGCGGTCCGCAGCAGGTGTATCCCCGGAGCGGACGCCGACGGTGATCAGCGGCGCCGGAAGCCCGAGCCGCTTTGCCGTCTGCGTGATGCCGATCAGCGGGGAGCGCAGGTTCCGCTCCACGTCGACGCCCAATGCCTTGAGCGGCGAGATATACAGGACCCGGGTTTTGCGCTTGGGCGCCCGCGTCCGTCTTCCCTTGGCGGGGGCCTTCGTGGCGGGGGCCTCAGTGGCGGCGTCCGCAGGTGCTGCCGGTGCCGCGGCGAGGAGCCGGTCCAGGGCCCACAGGAAGGCGGCGAGGGTCTTTCCGGAACCGGTGGGGGCCACCACCAGTGCGTGCGAGCCGGAGGAGATGGCGTTCCAGGCGCCTGCCTGCGCCGGCGTGGGTTCAGAAAACGCGCCCAGGAACCACTCACGTGTGGGCCTGCTGAACTGGCCCATGGGCGCAGCGGCAGCCGGCTCCTTCCCGCCGGGCCTGCTCTTACCGGCCGGGGCGTGCTCCTGGGTCATGCCTCCATCATGCCCCACGGCACTGACAGTAATGCCGGGGCTGCCGGAACACGCGCCCGGGCCCTCCGGGGCCGCCCACTCAAGCGGTGCCCGCCGTCGGCAGGTCCTTGGTGGCCGGCCCTTCCAGCAGCTTGCCCTCATTGGTGAAGCGCGAGCCGTGCAGGGGGCAGTCCCACGTCTTTTCGTTGTCGTTCCAGTGCACGATGCCGCCCAGGTGCGTGCAGACGGCCGAGAGCCGGCAGGTGGTGCCGTCCACGGTCGAGACCGCCACGGGCCGGTTGCCTTCGCGGTGGACCTTGCCCTGGCCCTCGGCGGGGGCCGCTGCCGAGCCTGCCGCCGCGGGCGCCGGCGGCTGCCCCGCGCGCCCCTTGCCGCCGTCGAACCTGCGGCCCTCCGCCGTCACCTTTCCCCAGTCGGTGGCCAGCCTTGCGGCCACGCCGGCATTCAACGCGACGGCGGAGAACGCACCGGCCGGGGACGTCACCCGGTGGTGGATGGTGTTTGCCCAGGGCACCTGGCCGCCCAGGATGTCCGCTGAGATGTCCAGTGCGGCGGCGACGGCGTTCGTCATTCCCCATTTGTTGTAGCCCGTGCCGAAATAGATGTGGCCCTTGCCACGGGGGAGCTTGCCGAAGAACGGCATGAGGTTGGTGGGCATGTAATCCTGCGCGGACCACGTGTGCGTGGCCACAGCGCCGGGGTAGTGTTGGCCGGCCCAGTCGAGCAGGCCGGCAAGGTGCGCTTTCTCCGACGGCGTCCGGCCAACATGGTGCCCGTGGCCGCCCACCAGCAGCAGTTTCCTGCCATCCGCCTCGTAGTCCCGCAGGGAGTGGGTGGGCTGCTCCACGGAGATGTACATGCCCGGCGGAGGTGCCTGGCCTTCCTGCAGGTCCAGCGCGGCGGCGTAGGAACGGCTTGGCGTCAGCTTTGCGAAGTACAGGCCCCGGTCCAGGACGGGGATGCCGGTGGCCAGCACCACCCGGTCCGCCCGGACGCTGCCCCGGTTGGTGCGCACGGCGGCGGGTGTGTCGCCGGTGACGTCCTGCAGGCGGACCCCGCTGACAACGTGCCCGCCGCGGCCGCGGATATCGGCGATCAGTGCGTCGATGACCTCGAGCGGGTTGATCTGCGCCTGCTCCCGCATCCGGACGGCGCCATGGACGGGGAACGGCAGCCCGGCGTCGCGCACGTACTCCACGTCCAGCCCCGCGGTGCTGGCGGCACTGATCTCCTCGCGTAGCTTCTCGGTGCCCTGGGCAGAGGCTGCGTAGGTGTACGCGTCCCGGCGCTGGTAGGGCACCTTTTGTTCGTCCAGGTAGCGCAGCAGCCACGCCTGCCCTTCCCGGTTTCCGTCCACATAGGCCTGCACCTGCTTCGGTGAATACTGCCGAGCCAGCTGGGACAGGAACGTGCCCTGGAGCAGGGTTACTTTCGCGGTGGTGTTGCCGGTGGTCACCGCCCCCGGGTAACGGGCTTCGAGCACCAGCACGTTCTGTCCCGAGCGCGCCAGCAGCAGCGCGGCCACCAGTCCGGTCAGCCCGGCTCCGGCAACCACGGTGTCATACCTGGTGTCCGGTTCGAAGGGATCAGATGTAAAGGTCTGCGCGCGGTCCAGCCAAAGTGACGTCATGCCAGTCCAACCTGCCTCCGGTCCATGGCCCTGCGGGCCGCTTTTGTGATGGCTCCGTTACGGGCGCATCCTGTCCGCCGTGGTTTTGATAAGTATACTTACGATGTCGGGGTTTAAGTCCATGGTCAGGCATTACGGTCACGCATCGCCCGGCAGCCATCAGAACGACACGAGCAGGAGACATCATGACGAACATGAATTCCGGCGGTCGCACCGTGGGCCGGACCAACATCCAAAACGCCACCCTTGCCGTAGGCGTGGTCTTCCTCCTGGTGGGAATCCTGGGGTTCATCCCAGGCATCACCACCAACTACGACTCACTGGGCTTTGCCGGGCACGGCTCCGGCGCCATGCTCCTGGGCCTTTTCCAGGTCTCGATCCTGCACAACATCGTCCACCTGCTGTTTGGTGCGGCCGGCATCGCCATGGCCCGCACCGCCGCCGCCTCGAGGAACTACCTTGTGGTTGGCGGGGCCATTTATCTGGTGCTCTGGCTCTACGGCCTGCTCATCGGCCACGACAGCGCTGCCAATTTCGTTCCGGTCAATACCGCGGACAACTGGCTGCACTTCATCCTGGGCGTTGCCATGATCGGCCTGGGCGTGGCCCTGTCGCGCGGCATGGCGGGCCGCACCACCACCGCCACGAGGTAGAACCCCGGAACGTGGTGCCCGCCCGCGTGGATTTCGACGGCGGCGCACAAGCACTGAAGGCGGCCCGGCTTGATAGCCGGGCCGCCTTCAGCCGTCCGCTGGAACTTATGCCCGGGGCGGGGCCGGCGGTCAGGCCGGCTGGAACGCCCCGATGGTGAGCAGGACGATATCTGCGTTGCTGCAGGCCTTGGTGGGCTGCGGCAGGAAGAGCGAGTCGGTGTCCTCGGGAGGGTAGACACGGTAGCCTGCGGCGTCCACCAGGGTGCAGCCCATGTAGTTGCCGGCCTGGGTGTAGCGCAGCACCGCGGTCCCGGTCTGGCCCGGGGCCAGGACGACGTCCACGACGCCTGCGGATTCGTCGCGCTGGGCCGGCGCGCCAATGGGGGCGCCGGCGGCGTCGGCCACCAGGGAGACTCCGGGGAAGCCCTTGAGGAGGCAGGGTTCCGCACCCTTGTTGGTCAGGTTGAGCTTCATGTAGACGCTGCCGGCCGCGCCGCCGCCGGTGGCGTCGGTAGCTGCGGTGAGGCCGGCCGCCTTGCACAGGGCAGGGGCGCTGCCACCCGTTGCATCGGAGGACGGCGGCGAGGACGGGGACGGCGTTGAGGTGGCGGGCGCCGGCGAGGTGGTGGTGGCGGTGGGACTTGCGGACTGGCTGGCCTGGCCCGTGGCCGGGGTCGTGGTGGATTGCGACTGGGGCTGGCTCGGCCCGCACCCGGTGAGCAGGAGGGCAGTTGCTGCTGCCGTGGACATGACTAACCCCTGGGACATTTTGTGAGACCTCATGGCATTACCTTCGCGGCACTGGTGCCCTGCGTCAACGATGCCACCGGCTGCACCGCACATTTGATGCCCGGATCGTGATGATCCGGGCATCAAATGCCGGCTACTTGCCGCTTTGGTCTGTGCCTGCGGCGCCCCCGGCCGCATTCCTTGGCGCCGGGCGCCGTGCCCCGCTCCGAAGCAGGGCCGCGGCGCCGAGGACCAGCCCGCCCAGGCCCGCGGCGAGGCCCGCCCAGCTGCGGGCGTCCGCGCCGCTGTCCGTAACGGCAGCAGCCTGCACGGTGGACGTGTCACCGGAGTGCGCGGACCCGGCTGAGTGCGCCGCTTCCCCGTGCCCGTCGGCGCTGGAGGCCCCGGTGATCGTCATGGCGGGAGCGGGCGCCTTGAGGCTGTGCGGGTCCTGGCCGCCCGTGGCAGTTTCGGACCAGTCGGTCTGGCCGCTCTCGCAGGTCTGCAGCGTGGGGAAGTTCAACGTGGTTCCGGCGGCATCGGGCAAGTGCACGGAAAGGACCAGCGCATCGCGGAGTTCCGGGTTCAGTGGAGCCCTTGCGGTATAGACGATCTGGCTGGTTCGCTCGGTGATGCTCGAGCCGTCCGCCAGTTTCCTGGGCTCGGCGAACGTCTCCGTCACCTTTTCCACGGTCCAGTTGGGGTTGACGGTGGGCTGGGCGTCATTGAGTTCCGGGGGAAGGGTGATCGCCACCTTGGTGGTGGGGGACGAGTCGCAACCGTGCGGTATGCCGAAGGTCAGCAGGGCGTAGGAGCCCGCGTCGGTTTTGTCGGGTGTCACGCCCACGTGGGCTGAGGCGCCGCCTGCCGCTGCCAGCAGCAGCGCCGCGGCGCCCCCGGTGGCTGCGGTGGTGGTCAGGGCACGGCGAAGCATGGAGGTTGTCATGGGATTTGCCTTTCTGGCGCACGCCCGGGTTCCGGGGTGCAGGAAAATGGGTCCCCCGACGCCGGCCGGAATGCCAGATGCGGGGGATTAGGAAGAGGGCACGACGGCGGAAGGCGGGCCGCGTCGACTGTCTTGCCGGAGGTTGCGCCACGGCTGCCGCGGCAGCGGAAGGGGCCCGAACGGCCCGGAGAAGCGGGGTGTGGGCACGGGGGCCACCGGCCGCGGGAGGCCGGCCAGGGGGCGCAGCCACCCGGCGAGGGCCCACAGTGCGGCCTCGCCCCTGGCAAGGAGGAGGGCACAGCCAAGGGTGGCCGCGGCGTGCGCTGCCAGCATCAGTGGGGCCAGCCCCGGGTCCGCAGGGCTCACGTGCTCCGCGAAGGGAGCAAGCCCCGGGAAGCCGGCCAGGGTTGTGCCGTGCACGTGGCGTGCAGGGGGCCCGGCGGCGGGGACGGGGGCGCTGAATGCCGTCAGCAGTTCGTGCAGCGCCAGTTGGCCACCGGCCAGGAGGGCGCCCACGGCGGGAAAGGAGAGGCGGAGGCGTGTTGCGGCTGTGCTGGCAAGTGCGGTCAGCGCCAGGACGGCCAGCAGGATGCCGGGCGAGGGGAGTTGACCGCCGCCAGCCACGTGGGCGCCGGCCGCCAGGGACAGGATACCGGCAGCCAGGCTTGAGGCACGGAACAGGTGGAAGGGAGTGCGGGGAGTACGGCCAGTCACGGCTGCTCCTCCCTGTGTCGGTAGCGGGGGCCTGTGTCGGTAACGGGGGTCCATGGCACGGGTTCCGGCCGCTGCAATTCTATCCGTGCCGGGGCGCTCCCTGAGTCAGTCGGTCTCCGGACCGCAGCAGTAATGGCAGTCCTCGGGGCACTCGCTCATGCCGGGCTCCCCACCAGGTCGAAGCCGTCGGCGATGTGGAAAAGCCGGCGGCCTCCGGCGGCCGCCGTCACCCAGACGACGTCGCCGTCCTCCGTCCTGGTGTCCACCAGTCCGGCGAAGGCGGTGCGCCCGTTCCTCCGCAGTTCGACGCTGTCGCCAATCTCGACGTCATCCCAGCGGGGGGCTCTTACGCGGCTCGTCATTGAAGTCACGGCATGTCCTTTGGATGGTTGCAGGGGGCTGCGGCCATTGCAGCGGCTGATTTCATCAAACAGCCGCAGCGCTGCCTTGAACAATGGAGCAGTGACCACGCCGCCTGCCCGCCCTTTGTGCAGCGCTCCAGCGCTAGACTGCCTGCGTAAGTGTTGGCGATCGAAGGAGAAGTTCATGGACTACACCGGAAGCCAGTCCGAAAAGGCGGTTCCCGCCGGTGATCTGGGCCGCAGCCATATTGGGCAGACCATCAGTTTCCAGCCGAACGAGTTCACGGTCGTGTTCGGCAAGCTCGCCGGAATCGCGCGGACTGAGGCCATGGTCTACCTGTCCCTGACGGGCGTGGGCAACGGCACGCACCTGAAGGACGAATACGACCTGCCCGTGACGCACGAGGTCTACGTTCCGGTGGACGTTATTTCCAACGCGGAGTCCACCATCAAGGACCTGTTCGGCAAGGTCCAGGAAAACCTCCGCGGCGCTGGCCACAAGGGGGAGGACCGGACGGACCGCCTGTAGCGCGGCCTGCGGTATCGCTGAAAGGGAAGGCCGGCGCCCGGCGCATTTTGCTGTGGGGCCGGCCTTCCTGCTGTCCGGGCCTGCCAGCCCCGGACGAAATTTGTTGAACAATGCCTTGCGGGAATTGTTCAACAACCTGTATCGTCGTTCGGGACGACCACTGTGACTCCAGTCACCCCGAACAATGGATGGACCATGGCAGATACCGGCACGAAACTGAAACTGAGCTCCTCTGCCCGGCGCACAGCCCTCCTGGGGGCTATGTTCCTGATGGCCACAAGCGCCATCGGGCCGGGCTTCATCACCCAGACCACCGTTTTCACGGCGCAGATTGGCGCCGCCTTCGCTTTCGCCATCCTGGCGTCCATCCTGATTGACATGGCGGTCCAGATGAACGTCTGGCGCGTCATCGGCGTCACGGGCCTGCGGGCCCAGGAACTCGGCAACAAGGTGCTTCCCGGCGTCGGCTGGCTGCTTTCGGGACTGGTCTTCCTTGGCGGCGTGGTCTTCAACATCGGCAACATCGCCGGAACCGGCCTGGGCGCGAACGCAATGCTCGGCGTTGACCCGAAGCTCGGCGGAACCGTCTCCGCCGTCGTCGCCATCCTGGTGTTCCTCAGCAAGAAGGCCGGCATGGCCCTGGACCGGATCGTGGTGCTCCTGGGTGCCGTCATGATCCTGCTGATGATCTATGTGGCCGTCGTCGCCGCCCCGCCGCTGGGTGAGGCGCTGAAGAACACCTTCCTGCCCGACACTGTGGATTTCCTCATCATCACCACACTGGTCGGGGGCACGGTGGGCGGCTACATCACTTACGCCGGGGCCCACCGGATGCTGGACTCCGGCGCCACCGGGATCAGGCATGTCCAGCAGATCACCCGCAGCTCCATCCTCGGCATCATCGTCACCGGGGTCATGCGTGTGCTGCTCTTCCTGGCCATCCTGGGTGTCGTTGCCGGCGGAACCGTCCTGACCAGCAACAACATGGCAGCCGAGGCCTTCGGCGCCGCTGCCGGCGAAATCGGCCTGCGCATGTTCGGCATTGTCCTGTGGGCCGCCGCCATCACCTCCGTCATCGGTGCGGCCTTCACCTCCGTCTCCTTCATCACCTCCTCCCGGACCCCCGAGCGCAAGCGGAACCTCATCACGGTGGCCTTCATCGCCGGCTGCGCCCTGGTGTACTTCTTCCTCGGGCAGGCTCCCCAGCAGCTGCTGATCTTTGCAGGTGCCTTCAACGGTCTGATCCTGCCCGTGGGCTTCGGTGTCCTCCTGTGGGTGGCGTGGCGCCGCCGGGACCTGATGCACGGTTACGCCTACCCCAAGTGGCTCCTCCTGCTGGGCGTGGCCACCTGGCTGATCACCCTGTTCCTCGGCTGGAACTCGATGCTCGGCCTGGCGAAGCTGTGGGCATGATCAACCGGCCCTCCATGCTGCCCTCCGCCGCCCGCGAGGCATTCCGCGACGGCCTTGTCGAGCCGACGGCGGGCTGGTCCCGCGGATACGCCCAGGCGAACGTCCTGTCCATCCCACGCGAGTACGCCTTCGACTTCCTGCTGTTCGCGCAGCGGAACCCGAAGCCGTGCCCCATCCTGGGAGTGCTGGAGGCCGGTGAGACCACAGGTCCGCTGCTGGCCGGAGGTGACATCCGTACCGACGTGCCCCGGTACACGGTGTACCGCGACGGCGTGAAAGTGGACGAGCCCACCGATATCAGCGGCTACTGGCGCGATGACCTGGTGACCTTCCTGATTGGCTGTTCCTTCACGTTCGAGGCCGCCCTGCAGGACGGCGGAATCGCCATCGCCCACATCGACCAGGGCGTGAACGTACCGATGTACAGCATCAACCGCCAGTGCGCGCCGGCCGGCCGGATGTCCGGTCCCATGGTCGTCTCCATGCGCCCGATCCCCGCAGCCCAGGTGTCGGATGCCGTGCGCATCACCTCGCGGTACCCATCGGTGCACGGTGCCCCTGTCCACGTCGGCAACCCGGAGGAGCTGGGCATCGCCGACCTGTCGCGCCCGGACTTCGGGGACCCTGTAGTGATCCCGGACGGACATATCCCCGTCTTCTGGGCCTGCGGCGTCACTCCGCAGGCTGCCGTCATGGAGTCCCGCCCGCCCCTGGCCATCGGCCACGCACCCGGGCACATGCTGATCACCGACGCCCGGGACAGCGACTACCTGATCCCGTAACGCCCGTCCCGTACTACCGAAAGGCCGGTGCCGCCCTCAGTGGGCGGCACCGGCCTTGGCGGTTTTTGGACTCTCGTGTTTCCGGCCCCTGGTCTCATAAGGCGGCGGACCCCGCCAGGTGGCACAGCAGTTCTGCTTCCGCTGCATCGAGGTACTCGCGAAGTTCGGCCGCGGCCTTTTCGTTTTCGCCCGCCCGGAGCCGCCTGACCAACAGCACGTTGCGGTCCACGTAATGGCTGTGGAAGTCCGGGGCCGAAGACATGGCGTAGAAGACCAGGCGCATCTCGGCCAGCACGCGGTCCATCATCCGGCCCAGGGTTCCGCTGCCGGTAAGGCCCACGACTTCTCTGTGGAAGGCCTGGTTGGCATCGGCCATGTCAGCCACGGAGCCTGCGTCCCGCGCAGCCTGTGCGCGCCGGACTACGGCTTCCATGGTGTCCAGCTTCTGCGGAGTAACCTCTCCCCAAAGCACCGCCGCCGGCTCGATGGCCCTGCGCACGCGGTAGATCTCCCGGACGTCCTCCGGGCCCGGAGAGGCCACGAAGACGCCGCGGTTGGGGATGCGGCGGACTATGGATTCCTCCGCCAGGGCAGTAAAAGCCTGCCGGAGCGTGTTGCGGGACACCCCAAGGGCCGCGGACAGGGACTGCTCTGAGAGTTTGGTTCCCGGGGTCAGCTCACCGCCGGCGATGCCGTGGCGGATCCTTGACGCGATCCAGGCGGTGGTGTGCGCGTGTTCGGCAGCGCCGTCGGACCTATCCTCTCCAGACACAGCATTCATGCCGCATTCCCCCCCAATAGCGTGGACAACCAGTCTAGGCGACGGTTTCCAGGCGACGGTTTCAGGCGACCGTGCCCAGCACCTCGCCCCGCGCCACGGCAGTGCCGGGCACCTGCGCGCCCCGCCGGAACGTCCCCGCCTCTTCCACCGAAACCACCGTTTCCATCTTCATGGCCTCCAAGACCGCAACGGGCTGTCCGGCGCCGAGCTCCGCACCGTCATCGGCCAGCCACTTGACCAGATTTCCGCCCATGGGGGCCGTGACGTGGCCGTTCGCAGCAGGCGCATCGGCGGCGGACGCGGACGGCGCGGCGGGTCCGCCGCCACCGTGCATCAGCGCGTTGAAGACTGTTGCAGGGAGGCCGAGCTGGACCGCCTTGCCATCGATCTCCACGGTCAGCGTCTCCCGCCGTGCCACCGGGCCGGCGGCAAAGCTGTCCAGGGCGGACTCCAGCCGGCCCGCGAAAGCGGACTCAATCCAGGTGGTGTACACGCCCAGCCGGTCCTCCGCGGTGAAATCCGGGTCGCGCACCACGGCGCGGTGGAAGGGAACCACGGTGGGCACACCTTCGATCCGCAACTCGTCCAGGGCAGCGCGGGCACGCCGCAGGGCCTGTGCCCGGTCCGCCCCGTGGACGATCAGTTTGGCCATCAGGGAGTCGTATTCCGACGGCACCACGGAGCCCGAGCGCACTCCGGAATCCACCCGGATGCCCGCGCCGGTGGGGGCTTCGAAGACATCCACGGGGCCGGGGGAGGGCAGGAAGCCGCGGCCGGCGTCCTCGGCGTTCAGCCGGAACTCGATGGCATGGCCCACCGGCTCCGGGTCCGACGTGACGGAGACCGGGAGCCCTGCCGCGATGCGGAACTGTTCGCGCACCAGGTCCATCCCGGACGTTTCCTCGGTGACCGGGTGCTCCACCTGGAGGCGGGTGTTGACCTCCAGGAAGGAGATCACGCCGTCCGGCGCCACCAGGTATTCGACCGTCCCGGCGCCGGTGTAGCCGGCTTCGCGGCAGATGGCCCGGGCTGACTCATGGATGCGGCTGCGCTGGTCGGCGGTGAGGAACGGCGCGGGGGCTTCCTCCACCAGCTTCTGGTTGCGGCGCTGCAGGGAGCAGTCGCGGGTGCCCACCACCACCACGTTGCCGTGGGTGTCCGCCAGCACCTGGGCTTCGACGTGGCGGGGCTTGTCCAGGAACCGTTCCACGAAGCACTCGCCCCGGCCGAAGGCCACGGTGGCTTCCCGGACGGCGGAGTCGAAGGCGTCATCGATGTCTTCGAGCCGGTACGCGATCTTCAGGCCGCGTCCGCCGCCGCCGAAGGCCGCCTTGATGGCCACCGGAACACCGTACTGCTCCGCGAACGCGCGCACCTCGGCGGCGTCGGCCACCGGACCGTCGGAGCCGGGCACCAGCGGAGCGCCGGCGCGCACGGCGATCTCGCGGGCGGTGACCTTGTTGCCCAGGCTGCGGATCGCTTCCGGTGAGGGGCCCACCCAGGTGAGTCCGGCGTCGAGCACAGCCTGGGCGAAGTCCGCGTTTTCGGACAGGAAGCCGTAGCCGGGGTGGACCGCGTCTGCGCCGGCACGGGCCGCGACGGCCAGGAGCTTTCCGATGTTGAGGTAGGTGTCGGAACTGGCCGAGCCTTCCAGCGGGTAGGCCTCGTCACTGAGGCGCACGTGCAGGGCGTCGGCGTCGGGGTCGGAGTAGACGGCAACGGATGCCAGCCCCGCGTCAGTGCAGGCACGGGCGATCCG
The DNA here is from genome assembly GCF_058266945.1 of Arthrobacter sp. E70. Taxonomy (NCBI): domain Bacteria; kingdom Bacillati; phylum Actinomycetota; class Actinomycetes; order Micrococcales; family Micrococcaceae; genus Arthrobacter; species Arthrobacter sp. E70. Next base: position 92,051 of record NZ_JBYQFR010000009.1, read on the forward strand.
GACGGCGATTTCGCCGCGGTTGGCGATCAGGACTTTCTTCATGGTGGCTTCTTTCACAGGCTCGGGGTGGAGGTCAGGGGCCGCAGTGTTTCCGGGTCCACGGCGGTGAACCGGAGCGGAGTGCCGGGCGGGAGCTGCGCTGCCGCCGGCAGATCCTCGGGGATGACGGCGCCAATCACGGGGTAGCCGCCCGTCACCGGGTGGTCGGCAAGGAACAGGACGGGAAGGCCCGACGGCGGCACCTGCAGCGAGCCGGCCACCACGCCTTCGCTGGGGAGTTCTTCGGTCCGTGCCCGTTCCAGCGCGGTGCCGCTTCCGGTGGTGTCCAGCCGCACTCCGATGCGGTTGGACTCCGCGGTCACGGTCCACGTCTGATTGGTGAGGGCGGCGCGGGATTCAGCGGTGAACCAGTCCTGGCGGGGGCCGGGGGTGATGCGCAGGATCACGGGCCGGTCGGCGGTTCCGGCGGCCACGTCGGGTGGCAGCGTGGACGGTTCCGGGTCGCCCACGATCCGTCCACGGTCCACAGCGCCAACCGGAAGCACGGTTCCGGCCGCCAGCGGTGCCGGTCCAATGCCGGACATCAGGTCTGTTGAACGGCTTCCCAGGACGGGTGGAACGTCGATTCCGCCCCGGACGGCCAGGTAGGTGCGCAGGCCGGCGGAGGGCTGGTCCAGGCTCAGGGTATCGCCGTCGTGCAGTGCGAAGGGTCCGTACATGGGGGCCCGGCGGGAGCCGTGCGGCCCGTCGATGCTGGCCGTGACGGGCGCCCCGCTGAGGGCCGCGGTCAGTTCGCCGCTGGCCCGGACGGCCAGGCCGCCGAGGACATTCTCCACCACCGCGTCGCCGGGCGGGTTTCCTGCCAGCCGGTTGGCCTGCCGGGCACTGGCGGTGTCCGCGGCGCCCGCGGCGGAGACGCCGAGATCGCGGTACCCGGCCCTGCCCAGGTCCTGGATCAGGGACTGGGGGCCGGGGGTGATGACTTCCAGGGCGGGGCCGGTCCCCGCCGGCTGGGCCTGGGCGTGCTGGGCATCGGGTGCTTCTTCAGTCCCGCCGCGAACCTCCACCAGTTCCCGCACGGCCACGTACTGGACCCGCTGGCCGGGGCGCACCAGCGCCGGCTGGTCGCGGTCCAGGTCCCACATCCGGGCGGCGGTGCGGCCGATCAACTGCCAGCCGCCCGGTGAACTGCGGGGGTAGACGGCGGAGAAGTTGCCGGCCATCGCCACCGAACCTGCGGGCACCGCCGTGCGCGGCGTGGTCCGCCGGGGAACGTTGAGGGCCTCATTCTCGCCCACCAGGTAGGCGAAGCCCGGGGCGAAGCCGCCGAAGGCCGCCGTCCATAGCTGCCCGGTGTGGGCGGCCACCACGCCGTCGGTGCTGAGGCTGGTATGGGCCGCCACTTCGGCGAGGTCCTCGCCGTCGTAGACCACCTCGATCCGCACGGGCTCCCCGTCGGCAGCCGGTCCGTTGGACGCGCCGGGATCCGCGAAGGTGATGCCGTCCCGCGCTGCCCGCGCACTGGCAGTGGAGTCGAAGACCGCCATGACGGTCCGCGCCGCGGCCAGGACGTCCACCTGGCCTGCCGGCGGATTCTGCAGCAGCTGGGCGTGCAGGGCCAGGACGTCAGGCAGGGAATCGAGCTCGATGAGCAGGGCCCGCGGGCCGGCCCAGCGGATGGCGGGGGAGCTCACACGAAACTCCTGATGCCCACGCCGGCGGCCTCCAGTTCGCGGCGGACGGCGGCGGACATGGCCACCGCACCCTCGGTGTCGCCGTGGAGGCAGATGCTCTCCGCGCTGGTCCTGATGACCGTGCCGTCATGGGCGGTGATGGTCCCCTCGGTGGCCAGGCGGACCATGTTGGCGGCCACGATGTCCTGGTCATGCAGGACGGCGCCCTTCTCGCGGCGCGAGACCAGGGTGCCGTCGGGGTTGTAGGCGCGGTCCGCGAAGGCTTCGGCGACGCCCCGCAGGCCGGCAGCCTCGGCCGCCGTGAGGGCGGCGGAGCCGGGGAGCAGGAGCAGGGGCAGGTCCCCGCCGAATGCCTTCACGGCGTCCACCACCGCCTGGGCGTGGGCCCAGTGCGTGACGATGGTGTTGTACAGCGCGCCGTGCGGCTTCACGTACTGGATGCGCCCGCCCGCTGAGCGGGCAAGCGCATCCAGGGCGCCCAGCTGGTACAGGACATCGTCGGCGAGCTCCGTGGGGGAGCAGTCCAGGAAGCGCCGGCCGAAGCCGGCCAGGTCCCGGTAGCCCACGTGGGCGCCGATGGTGACCCCGGCGGCCACGGCGTCGCGGCATGTCTGCGCGATGGTGGTGGGGTCTCCGGCATGGAAGCCGCAGGCCACATTGGCGCTGGAGACCGAGCGGAAGATCGCGGCGTCGTCGCCCATCGTCCAGTTCCCGAAGGATTCCCCTACGTCGCTGTTGAGGTCAATGAAGGCCATAGTGATTCCCGTCTCCTTTAAGTGGTTACTTCAGGATGCACGAGAATCTTGGATTGTTCAACAATTCGGCGGCTTTAGTTCATGAAATTGTTGAACAGGCCCTCAATACGCTTTGACGCGCTGCTCCACCACCAAGTGGACCAGGGCGAAAACGCCGTCCTTGTCGATGGCCGTGAAAGCGGCATCGAGGGCGGCCGGAATGCCCCGGTCTGCGGTGACGGTGACGCCGAAACCTCCAAAAGCCCTGGCCATCAGCCCGAAGTCCGGGTTCTTCAGCTGCGTGCCCGAAATCCGTTCCGGGTAGTGCCGTTCCTGGTGGCTGCGGATGGTGCCGTACTCCTGGTTGTCCATGACGATCACCAGGGGCGTGGCGCCGTACTGGGCGGCGGTGGCCAGCTCCTGTCCGTTCATGAGGAACTCGCCGTCCCCGGCGATGGTGACAACCCGCCGTCGTGGTTCTGCCAGCGAGGCCGCAACCGCGGAGGGGATGGAATATCCCATCGAGCCGTTGCGGGCGCTGAGCATGGAGGCGTAGCGGCGGGTGGGGAAGTACCGGTGCGCCCAGTTCGTGTGTTCGCCGGCCCCGAACGTCACCACCGCATCCTCCGGCAACCTGGGGACGAGGTTGGCCATCAGGGTGTCCATCCGGGCCTTTCCTGACGCGGGAGCAGCCGGCGGCAGCGCGGCGAAGCGTTCCTGCTCGGCACGCATCCTGCCCGTCCACGCTTTCCACTCCTCCTTTACCGGCAGGGTGATTCCTTCGAGGCCGCGGACGAACGCGTCCGGCTTGGCCAGGATCTGCCGGGACACCGGGCCCGACCGTCCCCGCAGCGAGGGGTCCACCGTGACCAGGAAATTTTCCTTGTCCCAGTCCTGCCGGCAGACGAAACCGTCCGTGATGACGTCGCCCGGGACGGTCCCGACGAACACCAGCAGATCGGTCTCTTCCAGCAGGTCGTAGGTGGGGCGGGGCCGGCCGTACCCGATAGGCCCCACGTAGGAGGGCGAGTCGAAGGGGACCGTCCCCTGGGTGCGCCACTCAGCCGCGGCGGGGATGCGGTGCCGTTCCAGCCACGCCGTGAGCCGGTCTGCGGCATCCTGGGTCCAGTCGTTGCCGCCGGTGACGAAGAGCGGCTTGCTGGATGCGGCGAGCGCGGCCGCCAGCGCCTCGGCGTCGGCGCTGCCCATGCCTCCGGCGGCTACCGGGATCGGCGGGTGCAGCCGGGCGGGGACCTGCTGCCTGATGACGTCCTCGGGCAGGCCCACCACCACGGGTCCCGGCCGTCCGCTCATCGCAGCGAACATGGCCTCCGCCACGATCTCGGACGCGCGTTCCGGGTGGTCCAGCACCATGACGCGCTTGGCCCCGGTGTCGAACCAGGACTTGATGTCGAACTCCTGGAACGCCTCGCGGTCCCGGTGGGCGAAGGGAATAAGGCCAACGAACAGCAGCAGCGGGGTGGAGTCCTGCCAGGCGGTATGCAGCCCCACGTGGGCGTTCGCGGCGCCGGGACCGCGGGTCACCATGGCCACGCCGGGGCGCTGGTTCATCTTGCCGTCGGCCTCGGCCATGTACGCGGCTCCGCCTTCGTGGCGGCAGACGACGGTCTCGATACTGGAGTTGTGCAGGCCATCGAGCACGTCCAGGAAGCTTTCGCCGGGAACCACGTAGCTGCGCTCCACGCCGTGCGCCGCCAGGGAATCGACGATGACGTGTCCGGCGGACTTCAGTGCGTGCTGTGCGGGATCCGCTTGGCCGGGCTGGCGGTCACGGCGTTCGACGGCGGCCGGCAGCTGTGCGGCGGCACGTGGCGGGTGGGTGGTCAGGGCGGACTGCGGCTCTGGTGTCATGTTCTTTCTCTGTTGGATGGGCAGGGTTATGCGGCGGAAACTTTAGAAGACCGACCAGCCGGTGCGGTCCGAGAGGTCGGCCAGGGCTGCGGTGCCGGCGAGGGAGTTGCCCTTGGCGTCCAGGCGCGGGCTCCAGACACAGATGGCGCACTGGCCGGGGACGATGGCCAGGATGCCGCCTCCCACGCCGCTTTTGCCGGGAAGTCCCACGCGGTAGGCGAATTCGCCGGCGGCGTCATACATGCCGCAGGTCAGCATGATGGAGCCCACGCGCTTCGCTTCATTCCGGGAGAGGACTGTTCCGTTGCAGCCCTGGCCGTCCCGGGCCAGGAAGAGACCGGCCTTGGCCAGCTGGACGCAGCTCATCATGATCGAGCATTGGCGGACGTAGTTTTCCACCACTGCGCCGGCTGGCTGGGTCAGGTTGCCGAAGTCCTTCAAAAAGTGCGCCAGGGCGAGGTTGCGGCTGCTGCTGGCCAGTTCGCCGGCTGCGGCCGCCTCGTCAATGAAAGGAACCTGCCTCCCCGGCCCCGGCTGTTGGTTTCCCGCCTGTTCGGTGAGGAACCGCAGAAGCTGCGTGGCGGCGTCGGGCGTTTCTTCCATCAGGTGGTCGGTGACCACCAGGGCGCCGGCGTTGATGAAGGGATTGCGCGGGATGCCGTGTTCGGCTTCGAGCTGGACCAGGGAGTTGAAGGACGTGCCGGAGGGCTCGCGCAGGACGCGGGACCAGAGCCGGCCGGCCCGGGTGCCCTGCAGCGCCATGGCCAGGGTGAAGACCTTGGAGATGCTCTGGATGGAGAAAGGGACGTCCGCGTCGCCCGAGCTGAAGACGTCGCCGGAGGTGGTGGCGATGGCGATGCCGAAGCGGTCGTAGGGAACGTCTGCCAGGAAGGGGATGTTGCGGGGGACGGTGCCCGTCTCCCGGCGGGGCCGGTGGTCCCGGACGATGTCGTCGATGAGCGCGTCCAGGGGTGCGGTGTCCAGTGTTGTCGTCATTTCCTGCCTGCTGGGTGGTTGGCGGCGGCCCATTCCTGGATGTGGAGCAGTGCCACCAGGGAATCGCGCGGGTTGCCGAAGTCGAGTCCGGTCACCCGGGCGGCCTTGCCCACCCGGTAGTAGACCGTGTTTTTATGCAGTTTCATCCGTCGTGCGCACTCGGCCACGTCAAAGGAGGCATCGAAGTAGGCGCGGAGGGTTTCGGCGAGTTCGGCGTCCTCCTGGAGCAGCGCGGCCAGGCTGCGGTGGCGGAACGGGGAGGTGGAGAAGTTCCGGACCGCCTCGCGGTAGGGGATTTCCGCTTCGAAATCGCCCACGCCGGCCACGCGTGTTCCGGAGCCTCCCATGCAGGCCAGCAGGGCTTCGGTGATCCGGGTGGCCGTGTGGAGGGACAGCAGGTCCGGAACCATGGGGCCCACCGCGGCGACAGCGGTGATGCCGAGGTGTTTCCCGGCATCCCGCACTATGGCATCGGCCAGGGACCGCAGTCCCTGTTCAGCGGTGCTTGAGTGCAGGTCCGGCACGATCACGGCGGTGTCGCCATTGAACTGGCCGACGACGGCGGAGGGCTTGTAGGCGGCGGCGTGGATGGAGGCGAGGTTGGCCAGTTCTCCGTGCTTGAGAGCGGCGTCATCGGCGCGGGAGTCGGCGTCCGACATGCCGAGCAGGATCAGGGCCGCCGGGCGTTCCGCCGGTATCTTCCCGCTGTGGGCGCTGGCGGCGGCCTCCGCGGGACCGGACAGGAGTCGGACGATCCGGTCCTCCCGCATATGCACGGACTGCTGGTTGCGGTAGCGGATCAATTCGGCGGAAGCCCGCGCGGCGGAGCCGGTGAGGACGTATTCCACGTCGTCACCGAAACCCTCGCCGGTCTCCTGGAGCCAGATGTAGCCCATGATGCGCTCGCCGGCGAACAGTGCGATGGCCACCCGTTCGCGCAGCCCGTCCTGGGGGCGGGCCGGCACCCGGACAGGTTTGCGGGTGCGGTGGAGTTCCCGGTACGCGCCGAGGTCCTTGAGCAGCAGTTCGTATTTCCGTGGGCCGCGGCGGGCCAGGATGGATGCCTTGCGCAGTTCGTCGATGTCGTTGGTGACGGTGGAGTAGGCAAGGACCTTGTTCGCCGCGTCCTCGATCACCACATGGCTGGACGTCAGCCGTGCCGTGGTCTGCGCGATGGCGAACAGGTCTTCTTCCAGCAGGGTCAGGACTTCGCTTTGGTAGCTCCGCGGCTGGATCCGGTCCTTGGCGATGGAGAGCAGGCGGTCCCAGTCGGCGGCGGGGTCCACGAGCAGGAGGCCGGCTCCGGCGGAGAGCAGGAGTTCCTCGGCTTCGGCAAGGTCCGCCCGGCTGCCTTTGACGGCGACGACGGGCGGCGGGTCCTTGAGGAGCCGCCGCAGGGCAGGCAGGGCCGACCGTCCCCGGACGCCGATCAGCAGGACAAAGGCGCCGCGGGCGTCGACTGCCTCGTCGTCGGCGTCGACGATCAGGAAGCGTTCGATGGCACGCGCCGACGGGCCGGGCCGCAGGATGAGGCTGGCGAAACCAAGGGGCAGGTCCGAGAGGATGTCATCCACCGTAACCACGGACATGGGGGTTCCTTTTGCGTCGATCCCGCCGGACGGCTCTGTCCGGTCACCTCATGGTATCCAGCGCAAAGTCCCCGAAATATGGATCGCCGTCCAACCTTTACGGCGGTTTTTTGGTTCCCGGCCTGAGGCGGGCCAGGACCCGGTTAACCCAGCCCCTGGCCCGCCTTCACGCTAGATCCAGGCAGGGGCGGCGGGTACCTGCTCCAGCGGCCCGTCGCCGTGGGTTGCGGTGGTTCCGTCCGTGCCCCTGCCGGTGGCCCACTGGGCTACGGCGGCGAGGGAGCCGGAGACGACGGTGGGCGAGGCGGCTGCCGTGTCGCCGAAGACCATCGCGGAGGGCTGGCCGGTGACCTCGACCACAAGGTCCTTGTCCGTGCCGCGGGCGTGCCAGGCGCCGGTGATGTCCGTGAGGAGCCGGGCCAGGACGGGTCCGGGGATGTCCTTGAAGGTGGCGCCGTTGTCCAGGTCCACGGCGTGCACCCAGACCTCGCGGGTGCGCATCCACACGGTTTCTTCAGCCGGGACGGTCCGGCCCTGGACGGTTTTGACCTTGTGGTGCCAGTTGTCGGCGGGCAGGTCGCGCCATTCGACGTTCAGGTGCACCGCGGAGTGGTCGAACAGGTTCCGCAGGGCGATGGGGGAAAGGGTGGCGCCGAAGTCGATCTCGTGGTTGCGGACCTCCACCGACGGATACATGGGTGTCTCCACCCCGGTGGCTGCCCATTCGACTAGCCGTGCGATGGCCCGCGCGTTATAGCCCACGTGGGCTACAACGTGGCGGCGGGTCCAGCCCGGCAGCAGCGAGTCCCCGTCCAGGTCCGCGTCGGAAAGCTCATTGAGCTTGCGGGCGAAGAACGCGGTGCCGCGCCGGGCTTGCAGCAGCCCGTCGAGCAGGACGGGATCGGTGGCCTGGTCGTGCCGGGCGACCATCAGGCTTCCTTGACCACGCGGTTGGTCAGCTGGCCCAGGCCCTCGATGGTGGTCACCAGGACCTGGCCTTCCTGCAGGTAGCGCTTGGGGTCCTGGGCGTGGCCCACGCCGCCGGGGGTGCCCGTGGCGATCACGTCGCCCGGGTTCAGCGTGATGATCGTGGAGATGTACGAGACCAGGAATTCGGGGGTGAACACCAGGTCCGAGGTCGGCGTGCTCTGCTGGATGTCGCCATCCACCGCGGAGGTCATCAGCGGGCCGGGGGTGAATTCGTCCTTGGTGACCAGGGCGGGGCCGAAGGGGGTGGACTTTTCCCAGGTCTTGCCCTGCAGCCACTGGACGGTGCGGAACTGGTAGTCGCGCATGGAAATGTCGTTGAGCACGGCGTACCCGGCAATGTGCTGGGCGGCTTCGGCTTCGGGGATCCGGCGACCGGCCTTGCCAATGACGACGGCGAGTTCGGCTTCCCAGTCCACGGTGTCCGATTCCTGGGGCAGGGCCAGGTCGTCGTTCGGCCCGATCAGGGACTCTGCGTACTTGGCGAACAGGGTGGGGTGGGCCGGGACTTCGCGGCCCATCTCCTTGATGTGGTTGCGGTAGTTGTGGCCCACGCAAATGATCTTGCCCGGGGCGGGCACGACGGCGGCAAGGTCTGCGCCATCCAAGGGGTGCGTTGCACCACTGGCCGCCTTCGCCGTGGCTTCCCAGGCGGGGTCCTTCAGCAGGGCCCCGACGTCGGAGAAGCCCGGGATCTCGGTGAGGGTGTCGCCGTCCTGGCGGACCGCCACGGTGTTGCCAGTGCCGGTGCTGCCGTTGTCGAGGCGGAGGGTGAGGAGTTTCATTACTTGGTGCGTCCTTCGATGTAGGTGCGGTTGAAGTTCAGGCGCTCAAAGATGGGGGCGTCGGAGAACCGGAACAGATCAAATTCCGATTCCGCCTGCAGGGACCAGGCGGCCCAGGAGGGGACGACGAAGAGGTCGCCCTTGGCCAGGACCCGGGTTTCGCCGTTGAGGGTGACGGTGCCCGTGCCGTCGAAGACCTGCCAGACGCTGGAGCCGACCTCGCGGACGGTTTCGGTCCAGGCGCCGGCGCGGAGGCGGTGGAACTCGGCGCGGATGGTGGGCATCACGTCCCCGCCGGTGGTGGGGTTGGTGTAGCGGATGGCGGCATGGCCTTGGGAAACCGTGGCCGGATGGCCCTCGTCCTCCAGCAGTAGTTGTTCGCGCAGGGCGGCGTCGGTGTACTTCCACCGGTAGGCAGCGATGGGGGAGTTGGTGGTGTTCTCAAGGCCGGAGAGCGGACGCAGGCCGGGGTGGGCCCAGAGCCGCTCGGAGCGGGAGATGTCGGGGGTGGCCTCGTCGGTGACGCGCTCCGTGCCGAACTCGAAGAACCCCGCGTCGGCGTAGTGCACGAACGGGATGTCCAGGCCGTCGATCCAGGCCATCGGCTCGTCGGTGTCGTTGTGGTGGCCGTGGAAGTTCCAGCCAGGGGTGAGCAGGAAGTCGCCGCGGGACATCCGCACGGGATCGCCGTTCACCACGGTCCACACGCCCTCGCCTTCGACGACGAAGCGGAAGGCATTTTGGGAGTGGCGATGTTCCGGGGCGGTTTCGCGGCCGCCCAGGTACTGGATGGCAGCCCAGAGGGTGGGGGTGGCATACGGAGTGCCGCCCAAGCCCGGGTTGGCCAGCGCGATCGCCCGGCGCTCCCCGCCGCGGCCCACCGGCACCAGGTCTCCTGCCCGGGCGGCCAGCGGGTACAGGTCATCCCACCGCCACACATGGGGCACGGCCTTGGGCGACGGGACCATCGGCATCAGGTCCGCGATCTCCGTCCACAACGGAATCAGGTTCTCTTTGTCAAAGTCCCGGTACAGCTGCTCCAGCTGGACAGCCTCCTCAGGGGTGGGCTCGGGAACGTGGTGTTCCTGCGCCACTGACTGGTGCGTTTGGTTTTCAGCGCTGATCGACACTGGCCTTCTCCTTGCATGCGGACTGACTGCGACGTGCATCCGACACTAAGGAGGTGGGGCTGTGATCCCGAGCATATTCTGTAGAGCAGAAAAGAGGCCCGCTCACTCCGGCTTTGATGTCCCGTTGCCGTCCACCGGATTCGCGGCGATGTCGATCTCCAGCTGCCGCCGGGTTTCCATCATGACGCCCACCAGCCCCGCGTCGAACAGCTTCCGGAACCTGGCCACCGGAGTGGCCACGCTCAGCGCCCCCACCACCATGCCCTTGCCGTTGTGCAGCGCCATCCCGAAGGCGCTGATGCCTTCCTCCGTGCCCTCGAAATTGGCGGCAAACCCGTTCGCGCGGATAGATTCGAGCTCGCGCAGGAACGCCGGGTACTCGTCGTCGGGAATGTAGTCCCCGGCGAGTTCTGCGTTCGGGCTGCGGAACAGCTGCTCCAGCACGGCGGGGTCGAGCTCGGCCAGGATGGCTTTGCCGCCGGATGCCTTGTGCGCGGGCAGCAGCGTGCCCTGCCGGTCGCCCACCCGAAGGATGTTGGTGCTTTCCACGGTGTCCAGGAACCGGACCTTGGTGCCCACCCGGATCATGAGGTTGACGGTCTCGTTGGTGCGGGCGCACAGCAGTTCCATGTGCGGGCGCGCCAGGTCCCGCAGCTGCCTGGTCCAGCTGAAGCCCGCCGGACCCGCACCCATCGCCGGACCGGGAACGTAACGGCGCGTTTCATCCTGCACCGCAAAGCCGCGGTACACCAGCATGGCCAGGAGCCGGTGGGCGGTGGAAGGAGCCACGCCGAGTTCCTCCGCAGCGTCCTTCAGTCGCAGGCTGCCAACGTCCCGCAGGAGCTGGAGGAGCTGCAGGGCGTTGTCCACGGCCTCAATGGAGTAGGTGGGCTTCCGCCGCGCCGGAAGATTCTGCATGCCAGAATCTTATGGGCGCGGCGGGTACCGCGCCAGCAGAGTGGTGGCATGAATCACACAACTTCCGCTGCAGCGCCGCAGCGCGCGGCCGCCCCCACTCCGGGCGCGGGCCGTTCCGGGTTCCACCGGCGTTCCGTGCTCGCCGTCCTGGTGTGCTGGCTGCTGGTCGTGTTCGACGGTTATGACCTGATTGTCTACGGCACAGTCCAGGCTTCACTCATCAGCGATACCGGCTGGGGCCTGACCAAGGCCACGGCCGGAACCATCGGGTCGATGGCATTCGTCGGCATGATGATCGGTGCAGTCTTCGCGGGCAGGATGTCCGACACCTGGGGCCGCCGCCGCACCATCATCGGCTGCGCCGTCGTCTTCTCTGTCTTCACCATCCTCTGCGCGTTCGCCCCCAGCGCGCCGGTCTTCGGCGTCCTGAGGCTGCTGGCCGGCATCGGCCTGGGCGGCCTGGTGCCGTCCGCCAATGCCCTCGTTGCCGAACTGGTTCCGGAAAAATGGCGGTCCACCATCGCCACGCTCATGATGTCCGGCGTTCCCATCGGCGGCTCCATCGCGGCACTGGTTGGCATCCCGCTCATTCCGGCATTCGGCTGGCCCGTGATGTTCCTGGTGGCCGTGCTGGCCCTGGTGGTGGTGGTCCCGCTGGGCCTTCGCTATCTTCCCGAGACCCTGCCATCCGAACGCTCCGGTGCCGCGGCCAAGGAGCCCGCGGGTTTTGGGTCCCTGCTCCGGGCACCGTTCGTGGGTGCCAGTGTCCTGTTCGCCATCGCCACCCTGGTAACCCTCTTCGCCTGGTACGGGTTGGGAACCTGGCTGCCCAACCTCATGCAGCTGGCCGGCTACAACCTGGGCTCCGCCCTGACGTTCGCCCTCGCCCTCAACCTGGGCGCCGTGGCCGGGTCCGTGCTGACCGCCTGGGCGGGCACCAGGTTCGGGCCGGTCCCGACCGCGATCGCGGCAGCGGCTGTGGCCGCCGCCGCCCTGGTGGTCCTGGTGACCGGGCCGCCCGTCGCCGTCGTCTACCTCATGCTGGTGCTCGCCGGCGTGGGAACGCACGGTACGCAATGCCTCATCATCGCCGCCGTCGCAAGCCACTACCCGGCGCACCTGCGCGGCACCGCACTCGGCTGGGCGCTTGGCGTCGGCCGGATCGGCGCCGTGGCCGCCCCGCAGGCCGGCGGCCTCCTCCTTGCCGCCGGATTGGGCGTCAATTCCAACTTCCTGGCATTTGCCGGAGCCGCCGGCGCAGCAGCAGTCCTGCTCGCGGCCATCGGCACCAAAATCAAGAAATCGACAGCAGTAGGAGTTTCCAATGTCTAACGTCAAAGAGTCCACCGATGTCCTCGTGGTGGGTGGCGGCATGGCCGGGCTGGCCGGAGCGCTGGCACTGCGCGAAAACGGCGCCGACGTCACGCTCGTTGAGGTGGCACCGGCCTTCGGCGAAGTGGGGGCCGGCCTGCAGATGGCGCCCAACGCCTCCCGCGTCCTCAAGCGCTGGGGCCTGCTCGAGAAAGCCCTGGAAATCGGCGTCCAGCCCAAGCACCTGGTGTTCCGCGACGCGGTCACGGGGGAGGAACTGACCCGCCAGACCCTCGGCGGCGAGTTCGAGGAGCGCTACGGTGCCCCGTACGTGGTGATCCACCGCAGCGACCTGCACCGGATCCTGCTTGAGGCCTGCCAGGCGGCCGGGGTCACCCTGGTGAACGACGTCCTGGTCCAGAAGGTCGAGACCGAGGGGGACAAGGCGCGGGCCTACACCGCCAAGGGCGAGGTGTTCGAGGCCGACGCCGTCCTGGCCGCCGACGGTTTGAAGTCCACCCTGCGTGCCGCCGTCGCCAATGACGGTCCCGTCTCCTCCGCCTACGTGGCCTACCGGGGCACCGTGCCGATCACGGAGGAGACCCCCGCCGCGGACCTGGAGGACGTCATTGTCTACCTTGGCCCGAACTGCCACCTGGTCCAGTACCCGCTGCGCAAGGGCCAGCTGCTGAACACCGTGGCCGTCTTCAAGTCCGCGTCCTTCGAGCGCGGCGAGGAGCAGTACGGCGGCGTTGACGAGCTTGAGGCTGCCTACGCCGGCTGCGTCCCGGCCGTGCAGGAGGCCCTAAAGAACCTGGCCACCGGCATCCGCTGGCCCATGTACGACCGCGACCCCATCGAAAACTGGGTTGCCGGACGGATGGCCCTGATCGGCGACGCCGCCCACCCGATGCTGCAGTACCTGGCGCAGGGCGCATGCCAGGCGCTCGAGGACGCCGCCGTGCTCCAGGACGCCACCCAGGGACTGGTGTTCACGGACGAGGGCGTTAACCCGGGGGCCTGGGAAGCCGCCTTCCAGGAGTTCAACGAGGCCCGCGCCGCCCGCACTGCCAAGGTCCAGCGCACCGCCCGGATCTGGGGCGAGTCTTGGCACGTGGACGGCGTGGCACGCGTCCTGCGGAACATGCTCTTCAAGAGCCGCGGCGACAACAACTTCCAGTACAACGACTGGCTGTACGGCCGCGGGGAGCCCGGCGTTCCCGCCGAGGTTCCGGCCGGCGCTGCGGCCAAGGGAAGCCTCGTCGGCGCCTAGGCGCCACACCCCAGGCGGTCGTACGACGGCGGGTGGCTCCCGCCGTCGTACGCCCGCCTTTTGTGGTGCGGGCCAGGACGCTGGCGGCCCTCAGCTGCCGGTGGCCTTCTGCGGTGCCTCCGTCCTGCGGATGACGTACGTGACCAGCAGCGCGAGCTGGGTGATGATGGCAATCCCGAGCGTCAGGGCCGCGAAGGCTGTGGCGAGCAGCGAGTACAGCGCAGTCACCAGCGGAACCAGGATGTAGGCGCCGGCGACCAGGAGGGCGCCGAGGGCCAGTACGGCAAATTCGAAACCGCCCAGGAGATCGAGCCGTCCGGGCCGGCCAAGGGCGCGGGAAAGTCCAAGGCCGGGAAGGGCGCCGGCATTGCGCGGGGCGGGGCTTGCGGCCCGGAGGACGCCCCCGCCGTCAACTGCGTAGGGATCTTTCATTGCCTGCTTCTCCTTGTGCTGACGAGGTCCGCTTCTTTTGTCTTGGGAGTGGGCACCCAGTGCACCTGCCGTTTTCCGCGCCACCAGTCGAGGACCGCGCGGAGGGCCGCGGAGCTCTCGACCAGCCCGGCGATGGGTGCGAGCAGCACCGACCGGGCGATCTCGGTGTTTTTCTGCAGGGGGTGGAGGGCGGAATCGGTGACGTTATGCCAGGCGCCAATGAAGACCGAGCCGAGCCACATGGCGCCCACCGCGGCCAGCCATGCGCCTTCCGGGCCTGTGCCCGGAGCGTCCCTGCCCAGGAGTAGGGCCTGCAGGGACTGGAAGAGGAACAGGGGCAGGGCCGCCATGCTAAGGACGCCCACCAGCGAGCCCAGGGCGAAGGTGGCGATGCGGTAACGCGTGCCCCAGACCAGGCCCGCCCGGGTCCTCCACGGCAGGGACATGAAGTGGCGGTTGCTGGGCAGGTCGGCCATTCCCTGAAGGACGCCGAAGATCCAGCGGTAGCGCTGCCTGAAGGCACTGCGGACCGAGAAGGGGGCCTGTTCCAGCATCAGGCACCCGTGCCAGCCGAAGATGTCCCGCCCATAGGTGGCGAAAGCTTTCATCCCGAAGACGTAGTCCTCGGCGATGAAGGGCTGCCCGTCCAGGCAGCCGATGTCCCAGCCGATCTCGTTTTCTAGTTCCTCGTCGATCGCCAGGTTGGAGCCGTGCAGGTGAAAGGGCGTGCCGGACTCCATCACATGCCGGCATTCGTAACAGACGATGGGCCGGTTCGCTTCCATGGCGCGGCATAGAGGGGAAGACCGGAGGTAGTCCAGGGGATAGTAGATGGGCCCTTCCAGGACTTTCTTGCGCGTTGTGGCGAGGCAGTCGATGAGCTTGCGGAGTTCAGCCGGCACCATGACGCTTTCCTCGTCGTAGTGCACGATGAAGGTCCGGCCTGGTTTCCTGTTCCACCCTTGCCGGCGCTGTTCGACGGCGTAGTGCAGCCCGCGTGCCTTCAGCCCCGTGCCGTTTGGTGTTGCGTAGCCGCCCGGCAATGCAAGGACGTCCACAGGCACCGGCGAGCCCTGGAAGGTACGTTCCAGCGGCCACCGCTGCTCCGCCGTTTCAGTCACCACCTCCACCGAGAGGAAGCGGGAGTAGAAGCCGGGCGCTTCCCGGGCGAGGTCCATGACGTTGCGGATTCCGCGGGTGATCACCTCCGTGCTGCCCGCGGAGCCCCTGGTGGTGATCTGGATCTTGACGAAGGGTACGTCCACTGCGGCGAGGTCCGGCGTGGAGACGGGCTCCGGGCGCCGGTACCGCCTCCAGTGGAACAGGAAGCTCCACCAATACGCCACCATGCGGAGGCCGATGATGCTCACGCCCACGAACAGGGCAGGCCCCAGGATGGCCAAGGCAGCGTCTGCCGGGTTGTTGTCCATGGATCCGTCCTTTGGTCAGCGGTGGTTGGCACCACTATGCGGACGGATCATCAAGGAACGGGGTGGGGAACCGGTAAAGAACGCTCAAGAATTGGTCAACCGGTGGGCGCGGGACCGGTGGACTCCCTGATGGTCAGGTGGGTGGGCATGACGGCCAACTGCCGGCTGGCGTTTCCGGAGAGCGGGTTGAGCTGGGCCAGCAGCATGGACACCGCCACCCTGCCTGCCTGTTCTATCGGGCTGGAGATCGTGGTCAGCGGGGGATTGCAGAAATCGGCACCGAAGATGTCGTCCGATCCGATGATGCTCATGTCGTCAGGGACCCGGAGGCCGCGGGCCTTCAGGCGCTGGAGCATGCCAATGGCCAGCAGATCGTTGAACACAATGCAGGCTGTGGCACCCGTCCGCACGGCGGCGTCGGCCGCGGCGGCTCCCGACGTGGTCTTGGGAGTGTACGGGCCGATCCGGTGGACCTCCATCCCGCGCTTGGTCGCATCCTCCTCGAAGACCTTCCACCGCATCTGGTTGGACCACGACGTGGGCGGCCCGGCGACGTAGCAGACCTTGTGATGACCCAGGGAGGCCAGATGCTCCAGGGCCTGGATGATGGCGGAGGGCGTATCGATCATGACCGTGGGGGCGCTGGTGGACGCCCGGTTGAACGTCACCAGGGGCTGTGACTGCGAAACCTCCGCCAGCTGTGCGTCCGTCAGGCGTGAGGCGGCAAGGATGAAGCCGTCGGCGGACTTGCGCATCTTGTGCAGCGCGTCCAGTTCCATTTCGCTTGACTCCTCGGTGTCCACCAGGAGCTGGGTGACGCCTGCGGCTTTGAGCTGGTGCTGGGTGCCGCGGATGATGTCGAAGTAGAACGGGTTGGTGATGTCGGGAACCAGGACGGCCACGGCATTGGTCCGTCCCGAGCTCAGTCCCTGTGCCTGGGAGCTCGGTACGTAGTTCAGTTCCGCTGCCGCCTCTTCGATCCGCGCCCTTGTGCGTGCGTTGACCCGCTCCGGGCGCGAAAGTGCCCGTGACACCGTGGACGTTGCCACTCCTGCCAGTTCTGCGACGTCCCGGATGGTCGGGTGGCGCTCCCGCTGGGCGCCCGAACCACTCCCGGCAGCGGTTGACGCCTTTGTTGCTGGGTCTGCCATCGCTGCGGACCTTTCCTCGCGGACCGGCTTGGCCGGCCAAATGGGGTGTCCGGGGCTGCCCGCCACGGATACCTGATGCATCAATATGAGCATTTATGGCAACTTTTGGCAACCGCTTGCCACGCGCTTGCCAACTTCCTAGACTGGCATTCGAGTCGCCTGCAGTGATTTCCGCCACAGGACGGATGTGGCCATGTGGGTGTCCTAGAGGAGAAAAACAATGAGGTTTAAATCGACTACTGGGCTTGCGGCGATCGTCACGGCTGCAGCGCTCGCCTTGACCGGTTGTGGATCCGGAGGCTCCGGAACCGGCGGCGGAGGTTCAACCAACGCCGACGGGAAAGTGGACGGCACAGGCAAGACGCTCAACGTCCTGGTGGGTGTCCTGCCGCAGTATCCCGAGCAGCAGAAGCAGTGGCAGAGCGACATCGCCGCGAAGTTCAAGGCCGAGACCGGGGCAGACGTCAAGTTTGAAACCTTCGCATCGGCCAACGATGAGCTCACCCGCATCCAGACTTCTGTAGTGTCAGGCCAGGGCCCGGATATCTACGGGCTGGGCACCACCTTCACTCCCACGGCCTATGCCACCAAGGCCTTCGTCACCCTCTCCGAGGACGACTGGAAGAAAGTGGGCGGCAAGGACCGCTTCAACCAGGCCGCGCTCGGCATTTCCGGCCCGGACAAGGACCACCAGGCAGGCATCCCCTTCGTCAGCCGTCCGTTCGTGATGGCCTACAACAAGGACATCCTGGCCGCTGCCGGCATCGACAAGCCTGCCACCAGCTGGGACGAACTGGCGGCGCAGGCCAAGAAAATGACCAACGGCGACACCTACGGCATCGCCACCGGCTACAAGGACAACTACGATCCCTGGAAGTTCATCTGGGCCATGTCCGTGCAGGCCGGCAACCCGCTGGTCGACGGAAACAAGCTGAAGATGGACGATCCCGCCGTGAAGAAGGCGTACCAGACCTACTTCGGGTGGCTGACCGAGGACAAAGTCGTTGACCCTGCCTCTGTCGGCTGGAGCAACAGCAACGCCGTGGCCGCTTTCGCCAGCGGCAAGGCCGGCTACCTGATGATGACCACTGCCACCTCTATCCCCACGCTCGATAAGTCCGCCATTGCCGGCAAATACGAGTACACCCTGATGCCCACCATCGCCCCCGGTGAGACGCAGTCCAAGTCCGACTCCGAGGCAGCCAGCATCCTCTCGGGCGACAACCTGGTGGTCGCGGACTACTCCAAGCAGAAGGACCTGGCCTTCGCCTACATCAAGCTGATCACCTCCAAGGAAGAGCAGCTGAACTACCAGAAGACCTTCGGTGACCTGCCGGCCAACGCCGAAGCCCTCGCCAGCCTGACCGACCCCAAGCTCAAGCCGATGGCTGACGCCGCCGCCAAGTCCAAGGCCACGCCGTTCACCGGTGCCTGGGGCGACATCCAGCTTGCCCTCCTCAACGTCACCGTCCAGTCCGTCCCGGACCTGGCGGCCGGAAAGGTGGACGAGTCCGCCCTCGAATCAAGGATCAAGGACGCCCAGAACAAGGGCCAGGCTTCCTTGGACCGGGCCTCCAAGGGATAAGTTCCGATGTCAACCGACGCCTCACATGAAGTCCGGCTTGCGGCGGATACCGCCGCAGGCCGGGCGCCCCGGAACGACGACGCCGGGCAGCAGCCGGGCCACAAGGGCGGACTCCGCCGCAAGGGCCTGAGCGAACGCAACCGCCCGCTCTGGATGCTCATCCCCGGCGGGGCCTTGATGATCATCATCATCGTGGTCCCCCTCCTGCTGGGCATCTACATGTCCGCCCTCAACCTGGACCAGTACACCCTCCGGAAGTGGATCAGCTCGCCGTTCATCGGCGTGGAAAACTTCGTCGAAGCGGTCACCGATTCCCCACTGCTGCACGCCGTCTGGCTGAGCGTCAGCTATTCGCTGCTCGCCATGGTGGTGACGCTGCCCCTGGGCATCGCCGCCGCGGTGGCCACCCAGAACGCATTCAAGGGCCGGGCATTGATCCGCTCGGTCTTCCTCATCCCGTATGTCCTCCCGTCCTTCGTGGTGGCAACCGTCTGGCGGACCATGCTCCAGCCGGGCGGAATCGTGGACGAGGCCCTTGCCACCGTGGGGATCCACGTTGGGCTGTGGCTGAACGGCCCCCAGACCTTCTGGACGCTGGTCCTGGTCCAGATCTGGGCCTCCTGGCCTTTCATCTACCTCCTGGCCCTCTCCGGGCTCCAGTCCGTTGACCATGAAGTGCACGAAGCCTCGGCGCTGGATGGGGCGCTGTGGTGGAACAAGCTGCGGTACGTGATCTTCCCCTACCTGAAGGGCCCCCTGGCGCTGGCCTTCCTGATCGGCATGCTGCACCACATCAACAACTTCACCCTGCCGTTCGTGCTGTTCGGCGTCCCGGCCCCGGCCGACGTCGAAGTCCTGCCCATCCTGACCTATGTGACCAGCTTCCAGAGCTTCCGCTTCGGGCTGAGCGCGGCGATGGCCTTCATCTCCCTGGTGCTCATCGCCATCCCGCTGTTCGTCTACCTCCGCGCCGTGAAGCTTGACGACGCCGAAACACCAGGAGCCAAGAAATGAGCACCACGACAGCCACCCGGCACCGTGCACCCACGACGGACATTCCGCGTCCGGGTTCACACCGCCAGCACGAGGTGCTGCGGCTGCTCCCCAACCCGCTGCTGATCTTCGTCCTGTTGTTCCTGGGCGCCATGGTCCTGATCCCGTTGCTTTACATCTTCCTGGCCTCCGTGAACTCGGACATCGGCGTAGCCAACGGCGAGTTCTGGCCGTCCACGGTCACGTTCGAGAACTACTCGAAGATATGGACCAGCGTAGGCCTGGCCACCGGCCTCACCAACAGCGTGCTGGTGGCGGGCGCAACCGCTGTGGTCTCCGCCGCGATGTCAGTCTCCACCGCCTTCGTGCTGGTCCGCTACACCTTCCGCGGCAGGCTGACCATCCTGCGGGGCCTCCTGGCACTGCAGTCCGTTCCGGGCACCCTGATGGTGCTGCCCGTGTTCGTCCTGTTCTCCTCGGCCGCGACGTACCTCGGCATCCAGGTCATCGGAACCCAATGGGGCCTGTTCGTCACCTACCTGACCTTCGCCATGCCGTTCTCCACCTGGGTGATGGTCACCTACCTCCGCGGGCTCCCCAAGGAACTCGAAGAGGCGGCAAGGATCGACGGCGCGTCCAACCTGGGAGTGCTCTTCCGCATCATCCTGCCGCTGAGCTGGCCCGGGATCGTTGTCTCCGGCATCTTCGCGTTCCTGCTCGGCTGGAACGACGTGCTGTTCGCCTCGGTGATGACGCGCCCCGAAAGCCAGACCGCCGCCGTCGCGCTCCAAATCTTCGGCGCTTCGCAGGAAGGCGGCGCGATCCCGTACTACGGCCAGATGATGGCGGCGGCCCTGGTGTGCGCCGCTCCCGTGGTCATTCTTTACCTGATTTTCCAGCGTTACCTAGTAGGCGGGCTGACCGCCGGAGGAGTTAAATAACCATGGTTTCGACCACCTCGGTCACCTGGCAGCTGTCAGGCTTCGGCGATGAGATCGACGACGACCCCGCAGTCCAGATCGCAGTGCTGCAGGCCCTCGGCGCCAACCACATCGAAGTCCGCAGCGCCTGGGGCACCAACATCGTGGACCTCAGCGACGAACAACTCCAGGCCCTGGCGTCCCTGCTGGCGGAGAAGGGGATGAAAGTCTCGGCCATCGCTTCGCCCATCGGGAAGGTGGACGTCAGCCTCCCCGTGGAACACGAGGTTGAGCGGCTGCGCCGGGCGGTCAATGCCGCCAAGGTGCTGGGCGCCAAGTACATCCGCATCTTCTCCTTCTATTACGGGGAATCAGTGCAGGTGGAGAGCATCCGGGACGACGTCATGGAACGCATGCGGGCCCTGGCCGATGTTGCCGAGGAAGCCGGCGTGATCCTGCTGCATGAGAACGAGAAGGACATCTTCGGGGACACCCCCGACCGCGTCCTGGACATCATCGAGACCGTCAACTCGCCCGCCTTGAAGGTGGCCTGGGATGCCGCGAACTTCGTCCAGGTGGGCGTGAAGCCCTTCGACGAAGGCTACGCGAAACTCCGCCCGCACCTGGAGTACCTCCAGGTCAAGGACGCCCTCTTTTCCAATGGCCACGTGAAGCCCGCCGGTGAAGGCGACGGAGACGTGCTCAGGACCGTGGAGGCCCTCAAGAACGACGGCTACCAAGGATTCGCCTCCCTTGAACCGCACCTCGCCGGAGCCCACGGGCTGGGCGGATTCTCCGGCCCCACCGCCTTCGGCATCGCAGCACGCGCCTTCGCAAAAGTCACCGCAGAAGCAGGAGTCCAGACCGCATGAGCACCCTTAACGTAGCCATCACCGGATGCGGAACCATCGGCCGTACGCACGCCGTTGCCCTGCGGGAGTTCCCGGACGTCCGCATCGTGGCCCTGGTGGATGCCATTCCCGCGGCGGCCGAAGCGCTCGCCGACTTCATCGAGAAGCAGGGCGGCGAGCGGCCAGCCCTTTACACTACGCAGGCGGAGGCCTTCGCCGCCGAGGACATCCACCTCGTGGCCCTGGCCACCCCCAGCGGCCTGCACATCCAGCAGAGCCTGGAGGTCCTCGCCGCCGGCAAGCACGTGGTGATCGAAAAGCCCCTCGACGTCGACCTCAGCCGCGCCCAGGAAATCGAAGCCGCCGCCAAGGAGGCAGCCGCGAAGGGCATCGTCGCCTCGGTCATCAGCCAGCACCGGTTCGACCAGGCCAGCGTCGCCGTCTCCACGGCCATCGCCAACGGCCGCTTCGGCAAGCTGACGTCGGCCATCGCCTCCGTTGCCTGGTGGCGCAGCCAGGGGTACTACGACTCCGGCGACTGGCGCGGCACCTGGGCCATGGACGGTGGCGGCGCGCTCATGAACCAGGGCGTCCACACCGTGGACCTCCTCCTGTGGTTCATGGGCCGCCCCGTGGAAATCTTTGCGCACACGGCACGGCTCGCCCACGAACGGATCGAGGTGGAGGACACGGCCGTAGCCACCGTCACCTTCGAAAACGGCGGCGTGGCGGTCCTGCACGCCACCACCGCCGCCTACCCGGGCCTGACCGTACGCGTTCAGCTGATGGGTTCCGAAGGTTCGGCGGTGGTGGACAACGACCGCCTGCAGTACTTCCACAGCAGCGACGCCGGCGGCGAATCGGCGGACATGGGCCTCCAGGGCGGGGGCAACCAGGCGGAAGAGGAACTGGCCAAGTACCCGGAGGAGGACTACCAGGCAGCCGATCCCACCGTGTACCCCGCCGGGCACGTCAGGCAGTACCGGGACATCCTCGCAGCCGTCGCCGGCGGAACACAGCCCGGCGTCACCGTCAGCGACGCCGTCAACGCCCTCGCCGCTGTGCGTTCCGTTTACGTCTCAGCCACCCTCGGCCAGCCCGTCCTCTTTGAGGATGTCCTGGCCGGCAAGTACAACGACCTTGAAGTCCGCACCGGCAGCACCGCGGCAGAAAGCGCCTGAGGCCATGAAGTTTTCAGTATTTACGGCATCAACCCCCGAGTGGACACCCGAAGAAGCCGTCAAGCACCTGGCAGACCAGGGCTGGGACGGCGTCGAATGGCGCATCACCGACCAGGCCGACGCCGCCGAGCCGGGCTTCTGGGCCGGCAACAGGGCCACCGTCCCGCTCACCGGCATGGAAGACAACCTGCAGCGCATCGCCGCCATCACCCGCGACGCCGGCCTGGAGTTCTCCGGCGTCGGCGGGTACGCACGGTGTGACAACCACGCGGACGTGGACCGGATGCTGGCGGCCACAGCAGCGCTGGGCGCTGGCCAGGTCCGGGTAACCACCCCACCGCTGGGCACGGCTGCTTGGGGCAACGAACCGGCCAGCGGCACGCCGTATCCGGAACTCTTCAAGGGAGCACGCCGCGACTTTGAGTGGATCGCCGAACGGGCGGCCCACCACGGCGTGAAGGCCCTGGTGGAGCTGCACCACCGCACCATCACCGCTTCGGCCTCCTCCGCCTTGAGGCTGCTGGACGGGCTGGATCCCCGGCACGTGGGGGTCATCCACGACCTGGGCAACCTGCTGATCGAAGGCCAGGAGGACTACCTCCCGGCGTTCGAGCTCCTCGGCGACTACCTGGCGCACGTTCATGTCAAGAACGCCGTGTGGGTCAACAGCGGCGAGACCGACGACTCCGGTGCGGCCATCTTCCGGAACGAATGGGCCCCGCTGCGCTCAGGACAGGGCAGCGTGCTGGAGTACTTCAAGGCTCTCGCGGCCTTCGGCTACGACGGATGGGTGACGGTGGAGGACTTCTCCACGGAACTGCCGCTGGCCGAACGGACCGCGGACAACCTGGACTACCTCCGCTCCACCGCGGCCCTGGCAGGGCTCTCCGTCGCGGCAGGGAGGCGTTGAGCCATGGCAAAGCCGATAGCGGACCACCCGGACCGGCTGCTGCCGGCCGAGCCCGGGGTCCGGGAGATCGCCCGCTCGCTCTTCGAGAAGGTGGAGCGGCTCCCCATCATCTCCCCGCACGGGCACGTGGACGCGGCGGTCATCGAGAAGAACACGCCCTTTCCTGACCCGGCCGCGCTGCTGGTGACCCCGGACCACTACGTCACCCGGTTGATCCATGCCGGCGGGGTGCCCATGGACCAGCTGGGGCTCGGCGGCCAGCCCGCCGGTTCGCGGCAGGTGTGGCGCCACTTCTGCGAGGCGTGGCCCGCCTTTGAAGGAACTGCGTCCGGGTACTGGATCCGGCAGGAGTTCGCCCACGTCTTCGGGTTGTCGGAAGAGCCGTCCGCTGACAACGCGGACCAACTCTACGATGCCCTGCAGGCCAAGCTGTCCGAGCCCGGCTTCCGGCCGCGGGAGCTGTTCAAGGAGTTCAACATCGAGGTGCTCGCCACCACCGATGACCCCCTGGATTCCCTGGACAGCCACGCCGCCCTGCACTCGGACCCCGCTTTTGCCGGCCGCGTGCTGCCCACCTTCCGGCCGGACCAGTACCTGAACATGGCGCATCCGGCGTGGCAGGACAACGTGGAGCGCCTCATCGGTGCCGCCGGGGACGGCGCGTCCGGCTATGCGGGCTACATCAAGGCCCTGGAGGCGCGCCGGCGCCACTTTGTGGAGCGCGGCGCTGTCTCCGCGGACCACGGCGTGTTCACGCCCACCACGCTGAAGCTGGATGACGCCGAGGCGGAGCGTCTTTTCGAGCGCGGCAGGACGGGGCAGGCAAGTGCCGGCGACCGGGACGCCTTCGAAGCGCACATGATCTACCAGATGGCCCGGATGTCCGTGGAGGACGGCTTGGTAATGACCATCCACCCCGGCTCGTTCCGCAACCACCATTCGCCCACCTTCGAGGCGTTCGGCGCCGACACCGGCCACGACATTCCCGTGGCGGTCAATTACACCGAGGCCGTCCGCCCGCTCCTGCAGGACTTCGGAACGGCCAAGGACTTCCACCTGGTCCTGTTCACGCTTGACGAGACGGTGTTCTCCCGGGAGCTCGCCCCGCTGGCAGGCTTCTACCCCTCTGTGTACCTCGGTGCACCCTGGTGGTTCCTGGACGCGCCGGACGCCATGCTCCGCTTCCGTTCGGCGGTCACGGAGACGGCAGGATTCTCCCGCTCTTCGGGCTTCATCGATGACACCCGGGCGTTCTGCTCCATTCCGGCGCGCCACGATACCGCCCGGCGGATCGAGGCTTCCTTCCTGGCCCGGCTGGTGGCCGAGCACCGGATCACCGAGGAGCGTGCCCACGAAGTGATCGTGGACATCATCGACGCCTCCCCGCGGCGGGTGTTCAAGCTGTGAACGCCGTGCCGCCCGTACTCAACCGCAGCGTGAAGCCGCTGCCAAAGCCTCCGGTGCGCATCGTGCACCTTGGGCTGGGGGCGTTCCACCGCTCCCATCAGGCCTGGTATACGCAGCACGCCCCGGACGCGGCGGAGTGGGGGATTGCGGCGTTCACCGGACGCCGCCCGGACGCCGCAGAGGCCTTGTCCCGCCAGGACTGCCTCTACACACTCATTGAGCGCTCGGCCGGCGGGGACAGCTTCGAGGTCGTCGGCAGCATCGTGGAAGCAGTGGACGGCGCGGACGCGGGCCGGCTGTGCGAGCTTCTCGCCGCCAAGGAGACCGCGGTGGTTACGCTGACCATTACCGAGGCAGCCTACGGGCTGGCGGCAGATGGAACGTTCGACGCCGGGGCGCCGGGTGTGGCGGAGGACCTGCGGACGCTTGCGGCGGCCGCAGCCGGGGAGGCGGGGGTGCCCGGCACGCCTTTGGGGCGGCTGGTGCTGGCCCTCGCCCGGCGCAGGGACAGCGGCGCCGGACCGGTCGCCGTCGTCAGTTGCGACAACCTCTCAGCCAACGGCGACGTGGCGCGCCGCACCGTCCTGGGCCTGGCGTCGGCCTGGGGCCACGACCTGGCGGAGTGGATCGGGACGAATGTCAGCTTCGTCAGCACCTCGGTGGACCGGATCACGCCGCGCACCACCGAGGCGGACATCGCCGAAGTCGCCGAACAGTGCGGCTACAGCGACAACTCGCCCGTCGTAGCCGAACCCTTCCGGAACTGGGTCCTCAGCGGGGACTTTCCGGCCGGGAGGCCGCGCTGGGAGGAGGCGGGCGCCGTCGTCGTTGACGACATAGAACCGTACGAGAACCGCAAGCTGTGGCTGCTCAACGGTGCCCACTCGATGCTCGCCTACGCCGGCCAGCTCCGTGGCCACGCCACGGTGGCCGACGCCCTGGCCGATCCGGCGTGCCGCAAAGCCGTGGAGGATTTCTGGGACGAGGCCGCCCGGCACCTGCCGGGGGAGGAACTGGACATCCCTGCATACCGGCTGGCCCTGCTGGAGCGCTTCGGCAACGCCCGGATCGCCCACCGCCTGGCCCAGATCGCGGCGGACGCAACCACCAAGCTGCGGATGCGGGCTGTACCGGCCCTGACCGCCGAACGGGCGGACGGACGCAGCGGCTCGGGGAGCGCACTGATGATCGCCGCCTGGATCGACTACGTTGGTGCCGCCAGCGACTTCCAAGACCCGCTCGCCGCCGGGATCCACGCCGCAAACGCGCTCGAGGGCAACGGCAGGGTGGAAGCCCTGCTCCGCCTGGTCAGTGCCGGCCTCGCAGACGACCCCGGGATCGTTTCCATGGTCGGAGGGCTCTGCGGATCCTTCGCAGCGCCCACGGCGGTTTCCGCAACAACGACACATCTTTAGAACCCGCTTTTACGTCCGGAAGGAACAGTTTCTCCCATGAAAATCATTGCCGCCGATGTGTTTGTCACCAGCCCGTCGCGGAACTTCGTCACGCTGCGGATCACCACCGAGGATGGTGTGACGGGTATCGGCGACGCCACCCTGAATGGCCGTGAGCTCGCTGTTGCCGCATACCTGAAGGAGCATGTGGCACAGCTGCTGATCGGCAAGGACCCGCACCGGATCGAGGACACATGGCAGTTCCTCTACCGCAGCGCGTACTGGCGGCGTGGGCCGGTGACCATGGCGGCGATCGCCGCGGTGGACATGGCGTTGTGGGACATCAAGGGCAAACTGGCGGGGATGCCGGTGTACCAGCTGTTGGGCGGTGCCTCCCGGAACGGACTGCGGGCATACGGGCACGCGTCCGGCGCCGACATCCCGTCCCTGTTTGATTCCGTACGCGAGCACCTGGAGCTCGGGTACAAATCGATCCGGATCCAGACCGCCGTGCCGGGGATCAAGGCGCTGTACGGGGTAGCGGCGCAGGCCCAGGCGTCGGGGGAACGGTACGACTACGAGCCGGCCGGGCGGGGTGCGTTCCCGGTGGAAGAGGACTGGGACACCAGGGCGTACCTGCGGCACCTGCCCACCGTGTTCGAGGCGGTCCGGAACGAGTTCGGCCCCGAAATCCCGCTGCTGCACGACGGGCACCACCGGATGACCCCGATCCAGGCCGCGAAGCTGGGCAAGGCGCTGGAGCCGTACGACCTGTTCTGGCTGGAGGACTGCACCCCGGCGGAGAACCAGGAAGGCCTGCGCCTGGTCCGCCAGCACACCACCACCCCGCTGGCGATCGGGGAGATCTTCAACACCGTGTACGACTACCAGACCCTGATCAAGGAACAGCTGATCGACTACGTCCGGGCAGCGTCCACGCACTTCGGCGGCATCAGCCCGTTGAAGAAGGTCATGGACTTCGCGGCGCAGTACCAGATCAAGTCCGGCTTCCACGGCCCCACCGACATCTCCCCCGTCGGTTTCGCGGCGC
The DNA here is from genome assembly GCF_058266945.1 of Arthrobacter sp. E70. Lineage (NCBI taxonomy): Bacteria > Bacillati > Actinomycetota > Actinomycetes > Micrococcales > Micrococcaceae > Arthrobacter > Arthrobacter sp. E70. The sequence continues at coordinate 118,645 of NZ_JBYQFR010000009.1, forward strand.
AGCTGCATGTGGGCCTGGCCATCCACAACTACGGCATCCAGGAATACATGCAGCACTCCGACAAGACCAACGAAGTCTTCCAGCAGTCCATGACCTTTGTGGACGGCTACCTGCACCCTGGCAACAACCCGGGCATCGGCGTCGAATTCAACGAAGAAGCCGCCGCGGCCTACCCGTACCAGCAGGCCTACCTGCCCTACAACCGCCTGGTCGACGGCACTGTGCACGACTGGTGAAGCAGGCACGACTGGTGAAGCAGGCACGACTGGTGAGGAACAGGCTATGACAAAGCACCGCATCATCGTCATGGGGGTCTCCGGCTGCGGCAAGACCACCATCGGCGACCTTGTAGCCCGCGAACTCGGGGTCCCGTTCATTGACGGCGACGCGCTCCACCCGGTGGAGAACGTGGCCAAGATGGCTGCCGGCACGCCCCTGACGGACGAGGACCGCTGGCCCTGGCTTGCGATCGTCGGCCGTGAACTGGCTGCCGCCGGGGACGGCGGGATGGTGCTTGCTTGCTCCGCGCTGCGCCGCACCTACCGGGATGCCATCCGCGAGCAGGCGCCGGACACCATCTTCCTGCACCTGAACGGCAGCAAGGAGGTCCTGAAGGCACGCACGGAAGGACGGACCGGGCATTTCATGCCGCCCGCGCTGCTGGAATCACAGCTCGCCACCCTCGAACCGCTGCAGGAAGACGAACGAGGCGTGGTGGTGGACATCGCCGCGCCCGTCGCGGATGTCGTGGTCGGGGCACTCAAGGGGATTGCCGCCGTCGTAAGTTCGGCCGGAAGTGCCGCCGCCTCGCGTGGGCAGCGCACCCGCGCCCGGCAGTTCGACGTCGACCTTGCCGCGCCGCCGTTCAACCTCGACGGCGGCGCCATCGCCTGGGTGGAGGGCACCATTGGTGCCATGACGCTCGAGGAAAAGATCGGGCAGCTGTTCATCAACCACAACAACGACTACTCACCCGAGTACCTCGATGACGTGCTGGAGAACTACCACGTGGGCGGCATGCGGTACCGCCCGGGGCCCTCCGCCGCGGTGCAGGAGCATATCCGCTACGCCCAGTCCAAGTCGCGGATTCCGCTGCTGATCGCTTCCAACCCGGAAATGGGCGGCGCGGGAAGCTGCGACGACGGGACGTTCGTGTGCACGCACCTGCAGGCAGGCTCGCACCCGGACAGGAACATCGCCCGCCGGATGGGGCAGGTGGCCGGCGTGGAGACGGCGGCCCTCGGCTGCAACTGGGCGTTCGCGCCGGTCGTGGACATCCACTACAACTGGCGGAACACGGTCATTTCCACGCGTTCCTTCGGCAATACGCCGGACGTCGTGGTGGAACGGGCGAAGGAGTATTTCGACGGGATCAGCGAGTCCGCCACCGCTTGCGCCATCAAGCATTTCCCCGGCGATGGCGTGGATGAGCGGGACCAGCACGTGGTGACGTCCTACAACACTTTCTCCTATGAGGAGTGGGACCGGACGTACGGGCGCGTGTACCGGGAGATGATCGCGCACGGCGTGCAGTCCATCATGGTGGGGCACATCGGCGCACCGGAGGTGTCCCGGCATTTCCGGCCCGGCCTCACCGACGCGGAAATCCTGCCGGCCACGTTGTCCCCGGAACTGCTGCAGGACCTGCTGCGCGGGGAGCTGGGGTTCAACGGGCTGGTCCTGACGGATGCCTCGCAGATGGTGGGGCTCACGCAGGCGATGAAGCGCAAGGACCTGGTGCCTGCCACGATCGCCGCAGGGTGTGACATGTTCCTGTTCTTCCGGAACCCTGCCGAGGACTTCCAGTACATGCTGGACGGGTACAAGTCCGGGGTCATCACCGAGCAGCGGCTGCACGATGCACTGCGGCGGATCCTCGGGCTCAAGGCATCGCTGGGGCTGCACATTAAGTCTGCTGAGGAGTTGGTGCCGCCTGCCTCGGCGCTTTCCGTCATCGGGTCCGCCGGGCACCGGGCCATTGCTGCCGACATCGCGGACAAGACGGTGACGCTGGTCAAGGACACTGCCGGGAACCTGCCCATTACTCCGGCCACCCACCCGCGCGTCCGGCTGTACGGGATTTCGGGCGGGGCCGACTTTACCCGCGCCGATCCGCTGGCGTACCTGGAAGTGGTGAAGGAGGAGCTGGAGACTGCCGGCTTCGACGTGCACCTGTTCCGCACGGCGGAGCAGCGTGAAGCGGCGGGGGAGGCCGGGATGAACTTTCTGCAGGTCCTGGCAGAGGAAGCCACCGGCGACTACGCGGAGAGGTACGACGCTGCGTTCGTCTTCGCCAACGTCAAGGGTTTCGCGCAGGAGGCAGCCATCCGGATCAAGTGGTCCTCACCGATGGCAGCGGAGATCCCCTGGTACGTCACCGAGGTGCCCACCGTGTTCGTGTCCCTGAACCAGCCTAACCACTTGATCGACGTGCCCATGGTCAAAACCGCCATCCACGCGCATGCGGGAACGCGGGAGGCCATTCGGGCTGCAGTGGACAAGATCCAGGGCAAATCCGAATTCCGGGGAACGTTCAACGACAACGTGTTCTGCGGGTCCTTCGATACCCGCATTTAGGGAGCTTTTACGGACGGGAGGCGCCACCGCGACAGCGGTGGCGCCTCCTGCATGATGTGCTTCCGGGGTTTTTAGGCGTCTTCCCGGTCCGGGTTCTCCAGCCGGAAGAAGTTGGACTGGCTGCCGTCGGTCCGCTGCTCCTGGTAGATGAAGTTGAGGCGGCGGGCGTCGAAGGTCTTGAACCATTCCTCCCAGCTGACCTCGCGCAGGTTGGCGTCCTTGTCGCGGAAATCGATGCGCAGGACGCCCAAATGGTCGCCGTGTTCAGTGCCGTCGACCGTGGCCGGAACGCCGCCACGTTCCTCTGCCCACTGCCGGATCACTTCGTGGTGCGTGGTTGCCAGGCTGCGGCCTTCGCGCTCCGGTTCCTCCTCCGTGGAGGTGATTTCCTGCGAGTACTTCAACGACTTGGACGATTCATCGCCGTAGCGGACCTTACCGCCGTCGGGGCCGGCGCCCAAGTCTTCCTGGTCCTGCGCGTCAGAGCGGGAACTTTGGTTCCGGTCGCCGTCGTGGCCTTCCTGCCGGGCGGCGGCGACCTCCTTCACCAATTCCTCCTTGCGCATGCCGGAGGCACCGGAGATGTGTTCGTCCCTGGCTTCCCGGCGGAGTTCGTCCACTTTCATGCTGCGCAGTTCGGTTTCACTCACGTCGGGAGTGTTCGGCGTCTGGTTACCCGGCTTTTCACTCATGGAATGTCCTCCTTTTGCTGGCCATAAATAATAAGGTTGCTTACTTTTCTACCTGTGGCTACAGGTGGCGTCAAGCGTTGCGCGGATTTGCGCGGGGCTCGTCCCGCCTGACCCGCTTCACGACTTGGATCCAGCTGGCAGGGTCAAGCCAACCTTGGGCGTTTGCGTCTGACCAGAAGGACGACGGCGGCGGCGAGCCAGAACGCCGCGCCCCACGTAAGGGATGGCATCAGCACGGCGATTCCTGCTGCGTGCCCGGAGGCCGCCATGAAGGAATTGATGAACGCACCAGCGGAGAGGACTGCGTGCATGAGCATTGCCAGCGGGAGGCTTCCGGTCCGGTCGTAAACCCATACCATCAGCACCCGGTACGGGGGGAGCCACGCAAAGAGGTAGACGCCGACGACGAGGGCGGCAGGCAGGGCCCCTGAAGGATCAGCGCTGGCTGCGAACATGGGGTAATGCCAGGCGCCCCACAGCAGGCCCATCAGCAATCCGGTGGGCAGGGCGCCGTAACGCTGCCGAAGCTTCGGCGTGGCGAAGCCTGTCCATCCCAGCTCCTCGAGGATGCCGACCATGACTCCCACGAGGAGTCCGGCTGCGACGATGGCTATCAGCTCGCCCGCCGTCCGGAAGGGCGCGTAATAGCCCGGAAATGTGTACGAGACTGCGGCTGCAGTTGCACCCATGGTGGCAGGGCCGGTCAGGAGCGCTACCGCATACCAACGCGGGCCGACGTGCCATCGACGTAGTCGCCTTCCCATATCGCGGAGGCCTGCTCTCCCGTACAGGATCCTGGTCAGCAAGAGGCATGCGGCAGCCGGACCCAGCGGTCCCACTGTCACAGCAACCGCCATTGGGACCGGCCCCACGCCCAGGATGGCGGCCACGGCGCCCCACGAGATGATGAAGGTCAGCACATAGTAGGCAGGCACGGGATGGCGCCTGATGAATGCTGCAAAGCCGTTGTCGGCGGCGCCCGGAACAAGCGGCATGCCAGGCTGCCGCGTCGTCCTCATGTGAATCCTCCTGCCCTTCCCGTTGGTCGCATTCACCGCGTCGTGAGCCAGTAGAAAGCCCTCATCCCAGCATGGTCGCGGCCTGTCCCGGCAAGTAGGGGCTTTTGGCAGGATCCAGCTGGCGGGATTCAACTGGCGGGGTCGAACTGGAAGGCGCGCACCTCCTGGGCGCACCGGCAGGCGGTGGCGATCTTGGCGGCCCATTCCAGGGCTGAGTCGTAGGACGGCAGCTCCAGCACCGAATACCCGCCTTCGAGCCGCGCCGTCTGTGGGTACGTGCCCTCAGTTACAGTCCCATCGCCCTCGACCATAACTGGCGGGATGCTCTCATCAATACCTCCGCCGAACACCCAGACGCCGGCGTCCTTGGCCTCCTGGACCACAGCATGCGCAGCATCCGAAACGGCTGGCAATTCCTCGCTTGTAACGACCATGGCGGCGCTCGGGAACGAAATCAAATACTTGGTCATCGCTTCGACTCCTTGCAGCTCGGGGGGAATGCGTTCATCCTCGCGGATGCCGTTCTGTCCGGCAATCATGCCGTGCGCCTTTCTACGTGGCGGTGACGGTGGGATTTGAACTCATATGGACACCCGCTGCACCAGGCGGTGAAGTCCATAGATCCCTGCGAATTGGCGGATTTCCCCACATTGCTCACGCACACAAACCTCCTGTCGCAGATTTTCTGTTACCGCTGCGTCACTGCTTAGACCGCGCAGGAGGAGTTGGGGAGCGTGCACGACAGGTCGCCTGTTCTCGTCCCGAGGGACAGATTCGGTGAGTGGCTGGACCCGGAAACAACCGACAAGGCTCAGATCCAGGACCTGCTTGACTCCCTGCCGGAGCCAACGCTGGTCCCGCGCGCCGTCAACTCCCAGGTCAACAGCGGATGCAACAACGGCCGGAACTGATCGAACCGGCCGAGTGAAACTGCTTACGGCCTATCCAGCGTAGATCCACTGCCAGCGCAGACAAGGTTGCGGTACTCTACCTCCACTCGTTCCCCATTGACGTAATGGATGTGCGCTATACCCATGGAAACGGCGGTGTTCGGCCCATCCTGCAAGACCGAGATAACGTTGAACGACTCGACCACCGCACCACCGGGTGGGCTGGTTGACGTGGAGCGTGCGCTGAGCTGATAAACCTCTCCACTTTCCAAATCCGTCGCTGTTCCTCTGAACCTTAGTATTGCGCCTGCGCCGGTTAATGAGATCGTCCCCGTGTATGAGGCACTCAGAATCTGGCCAGAGCAAGCGTTCAGATACGGGGCGTCGTCAACAGTAAAGCCTCGGTCTGCCGCATTGGCGGGCACCCCCGTCAGCAAAAGTCCGCATGTGACGGCCGCCGCCGCCAAACTGCGTAGTGGTTTCATGCTCGCCCTCCCTTGATTAAAGTTTCCGGTGCCTCCGGCGTCTCCCCAATCCTGCAGTCCGTGACCAAACGCGATTAGCGGCCTTGGTCCCGGCTGAGCAGGGATTGGAGCAAGCATGCGGTTTAGATTCCGTGGTGTGGGTGCTTCCGAGACGGGGCTCTGCAGAAATGTGTACTGCGGTGTTACCGCTGGATCTCTCTGGGCAAAGAAAAGGCTCTGCTTCCCTTCATTCACGAGGGAAGCAGAGCCTTTCTATATGGCGGTGACGGTGGGATTTGAACCCACGTTGGCTGTTACACCAAACAACATTTCGAGTGTTGCACCTTCGGCCGCTCGGACACGTCACCAACCTCAATAGGGTACCGGAGCGAGGCCTACATCCCCAAAACGCGGCTAGCCTGGGCTCCAGCTTTGAATGTCAGTGGGTCGATGGATGATGTTCGTATGGGAATCAGCGGCGGTTCAGTGAGCGGTTCGGGGTCGGGGATGGAGGGTGTTCGTGCCTCTGTTGCTGCCCTTGATGCGCTGTTCCTGGAGGAGGCTGCGCTTGCTTCTGCTGATGGTTCTGCCGCTGGTGCTGGTGCTGGTGCTGGAGTGGATGTGTTGCAGCGGCAGTATGAGATCCGGCTGGAGCGGCTGGAGCTGAGGTCCCGGCTGGAAGCGCAGCTCAAGGCCGGGCAGGCGCAGGACGCGGCCGAGTGCATCGCGATCCAGCAGGCGATGACCCCGCCGGACGCGTCCGTGCCGGAGCGCACGTACGCCGAGATGTCCGTGGTGGAGGAGATCGCGGGGGTCCTGACCATCAGCTCCGCGGCGGCGGCTGCTTTCGTTCACCAGGCGCAGCAGGTCTGTGCGCTTCCGCCGATCGTGGAAGCGCTGGCTGCCGGGACGGTGTCGTGGCAGCACGCGAAAGTGGTCGTGGATGAAAGCGACGGCCTCAGTCCTGCCGGCGCAAGGGAGCTGGTGGAGCACTTTTTCGACCCCGACGCTCCGAACCCGGCCCGCGGCGCGGCCCCCGGGAAGCTGGTCCCGTCACGGTTCCGGGCCAAAGCCCGCGCCTGGCGCGAACGCCACCACCCCGAGTCTTTGGAGAAGCGGCACGCCAAAGGCGCCGCGGACCGGCGGATGGAGTACCGGCCCGACCGGGACGGCATGGCCCGGATCACGCTCCATCTGCCCGGCGACACCGCCAGCGCGATCTGGAACCGCACCACCGCCATCGCCCGCGGCCTCCAAAGCCCCGACGAACCCCGCACCATCACCCAACTCCGCCCCGACATCGCCGCCAGCGTGCTCCTCGGCGCGGGAAACGCCGTGGAGCCCGGCAACCAGGACCTCGGCAACGTGCCCACACCCCGGGCCGATGTGCTGGTGATGGTTCCGGTGTTCTCCGCCCTCGGCGTCACCGACGAACCCGCGATCCTCGACGGCCACGGACCGATTCCCGCCTCGATGGCCCGCAAACTTCTCGCTGACGGCGCCGACTCGTTCTACCGTGTCCTCGTCGACCCCAGGGACGGGGCACCGCTGGAGATCGGGCGGAAGAGCTACCGGCTCACGGAGGCCATCAAACGCTGGATCAGGATGCGGGATGGAAAGTGCACCTTTCCCGGCTGCAGCAACCGCACCCTGGACAACGACACCGACCACCTCACCGCCTGGCAACACGGCGGCACCACCGGCGCGTCCAACCTGGGACAACTCTGCCCGAAGCATCACCGCCTCAAACACAACAGCGGCTGGACCCCCACCCCCGCCACCACCAAGGAGCCACCAGGCTGGACCTCACCCACCGGCCGCACCTACCCAGCGGAACAACACGACCCCGAACCAACCAACTGGCCTTATTGGATGATGTCCGATTGGATGATGTTCGCCGCCGGCCCAGCTGAAGATGCCAGCCCCGGGGACGTCCCGCAGTGGGAACCGGAGGACGACACACTCATCGACCCCGGCGACTTGTCACCCGACGACCCACTCTGGGCGGAATTCTTCACAAAACCATTTGCCCTGTTGACGTGTTAGCTCTGCCCCGATCCGCGCAGGTCTGTCCCGCCAAGCGGTTGGTCACCTGCGTCCGCCCGGCCCTGCGGGGGTGCGCGCGTCTTCCCCCGCCTCCACCGTGAGCGGTCCACGAAATCCCGACACCCGTCGTCGGACTTTCCCCTTGCCTGCGCATCCGGCTAGATTCATCAGCAAGATGACGAATCCACAGACTCCGATCCACGCAACCGCATACTGGACCACCGCCAAGGAGCACGGCGAGCTCCGGTCCGAGGAAGTGCCTGCCCCCGGCCCGGGGGAAGCCCTGGTCCGTGCCCTCTACTCGGGCATCAGCAAGGGCACCGAGATGGTGGTCCACGCCGGTTCCGTCCCGCCACGTGTCGCGGAGGAAATGCGGGCGCCGCGCCAGGAAGGGCAATTCCCGGGCCCGGTGAAGTTCGGGTACCTTTCCGTGGGCGTTGTGGAGGAAGGGCCTGAGGGCTGGAAAGGCCAGCGCGTCTTCTGCCTGAACCCGCACCAGGACCGTTACGTGGTTCCGGTCGACTCCCTGACTAGGATTCCATACGACGTTCCGTCCCGCCGGGCCGTCCTCACCGGCACCGTCGAAACGGCGGTGAATGCGCTGTGGGAAGCCGGGCCGCGCCTGGGCGACCGGATCGCCGTCGTCGGCGCCGGCCTGGTGGGCGGCATGGTGGCCACGCTGCTGCGCACGTTTCCGCTGGCCCGCCTCCAACTGGTGGACCTCGATCCCGGGCGGAAGCAGTTGGCGGACACCCTGGGCGTGGACTTCGCCCTGCCGGCCGACGCCCTTGCCAACTGCGACATCGTCTTCCACTGCTCAGCATCCCAGGAGGGCCTGGAGCGCAGCCTGCAGCTCGTGGGCGACGAAGGCGATGTCATCGAAATGTCCTGGTACGCCAACCGGGAGGTCACCGTGCCGCTGGGCGAGGACTTCCATGCCCGGCGCCTGTCCATCAGGGCGAGCCAGGTGGGAATGGTGGCGCGCGCCCGCCGCCACCGCCGGACCAACGCCGACCGCCTGGACCTGGCCGTTTCACTGCTCAAGGATCCCGTCTTCGATGCCTTCCTGACCGGTTCATCTGCGTTCCAGGACCTGCCGGACGTGGTGCAAAGCCTGTCCCACGGCACCCTGGAAGCCCTGTGCCACGTCATCGACTACTCCGCAGACAGCGTCGCCGAAAACCAAGCCAGCAACGATTCCGCTCCCGAAGACCCGAGGTAAATATGTTCAGCCTGACCGTCCGCCGGCATTTCATGATCGCCCACAGCCTTCCCCGGGAAGCTTTCGGCCCCGCACAGGCCCTGCACGGGGCCACCTTCGTGGCCGAGGTGGCCTTCCGCCGTCGCGCGCTGAACTCCGACGCCATCGTCCTGGACATCGGTGCTGCCGGAACCATCATTGAGGAAGTGCTCGCCGGCCTGAACTATCGCAACCTGGACGAGCACCCCGACTTCGCCGGCAAGCTCACCACCACGGAAGCACTGGCCGAGTACATCGCCCAAGCAGTGTGTACCAAGATCAAGGACACCGAGGACGGCCCCGAGCTTGCGGGAATCGACGTCACCCTGCGCGAGAACCCTGACGCCTGGGCCACCTACTCCCTGGACCTCTCCGCCTGACCATGCGCCCCATCCGGCTGCTGGTCCCCGGCAACATCCAGCACAGCTCAGGCGGCAATATCTACAACGCCCGGCTGGTTGCGGGATTGAAAGCGCTTGGGGAGGAGGTGGAGGTGGTCGCCGTCGAGGGCGGCTGGCCAACTCCCAGTGCCAAGGAACGACGCCGGCTGGGCGGACTGCTCGGGGCCGGGGAGCCGGCAGCGGGACGCGGGCCGGCGGTGGTCATCGTGGACGGGCTGGTCGCCGTGGGTGCCCCGGACGAACTGGAGTTTGCGGCAAGGGCCGGCCGGGAAACATGGGTCCTGGAGCATATGCCCTTGCCGGAAACTTCGGACCCGGCCAGCCTGGAGCGCGAGGCCCGGGCACTCCACGCCGCCACCGGGGTGATCTGCACCAGCACCTGGGCCGCAACCAAGCTGGCGGAGCGGGGAATCACCGGCAGCGGCGTTGCCCTTCCGGGGGTCGAGCCCGCGCCGGAAGCCAACGGTTCCAACCCACCTCACCTGGCCATCATCGCCGCCCTGTTGCCCAACAAGGACCAACTTCTCGCCGTGGAAGCCCTGGCCGGGATCCAGGATATGGAGTGGACGGCGGCGCTGGTGGGCTCCGACCAGGCGGACCCCGACTATGCCGGCAAGGTCAAGGCCGCCATCGCGGACTTGGGATTGGAACACCAGGTGCAGTTGACCGGTGAAGTCACCGGCGAGGCGTTGGAAACCGAATGGGCGCGCACTGATTTGAGCCTGCTGGTTTCCCGTAACGAGGCGTTCGGCATGGCGGTCACCGAATCTTTGGCCCACGGCATCCCTGTACTGGTGCGCGAGGGCACTGGCGCGGTGGAGGCGCTCAGCCTTGCAAAATTGGCCGCGGCCGACGGCGGTCCCAGGCTTCCGGGGGCTGCGGTGGCACTTCCGGAAGGGGCACAGGAAAGCCCCCGGCTCTTGGCCGGTGTCCTGCGGCGCTGGCTTGGGGATCCCGAAACCCGGCGGACCTGGCAGGCGGCTGCTTTGGATGCGCGGACCAGGCTTCCGGACTGGAACAGGACGGCAGAGACCGTGCTGCAGTTGCTGGCGGGCCCCGAAGGGAAAGGCTAGAGCCCGGTCCGGTGCGCGGCGAAGAACTCCCGCAGCAGCACGGCGCATTCGTCCTCGCGGACTCCCGGATAGACCTCGACCCAATGATTGAGGCGGCGCTCGCGCAGGATGTCGAACACCGATCCGGCGGCGCCGGCCTTCTCATCCCAGGCGCCGAAGACCACCCGGGGAATCCGGGCCAGGACAACCGCGCCCGCGCACATGGCGCAGGGCTCCAGGGTGACAACCAGCGTGCAGTCGGAAAGCCGCCAGCCGTCACTGCTGCCGCCGCCGGCCCTGGCCCGCTCCCGGAGCCGCTCGGCCGCCTCCCTGATGGCAACAACCTCGGCGTGGGCCGTGGGGTCTCCCAGTTCCTCGCGCTGGTTGCGTCCGGAACCCAGCACATCGCCGTCGGGCCCTATCACCACGGCCCCGATCGGTACATCATCGGTGCTGAGCGCCCGGCGGGCCTCCGCCAGGGCGAGCCCCATCCAGGCGTGGTGTTTCTTTTCGGGCAACGGCATGGCTCAATGATAGTTTCGGGGATACTCAGGTTACTTACCGATGCCGGGAGGCACCATGGACACTCTTCGGGACCGTTTGGGTACGTGGTTCAAGCCGTACGCGGCGCTGGTCCTTCCCATCCTCGTGGGCGGCGTGATCATCGTGTCCCTGGCGCTGCTCGGCGCCGAGGTCTACGACGACGTGGTGGACTCTGCAGGACTGGCCAACCTGGACAAACCTGCCCTGGCATACGCGGAAACCCTGAGGAACCCCGGCCTCAATGCCACAGTCACCGGCTTTACGAATATTGGCGGCGGCGTCGGCATGCCGATCCTTGCCAGCATCCTCACCGCCTGGCTGACCTTCCTTAGCCGCAACTGGCGCCCCCTTATCCTCGTTGGGGGCGCGGCCGCAGCGTCCATCGCGGCCACCACATTCGGAAAGAAGCTCGTGGGCCGCACCCGGCCGGACCACGCCGACGCAGTGCCGCCGTATGAGGATTCACCCTCGTTCCCCAGCGGCCATACCCTGAACACCACTGTGGTGATCAGCCTGATCGTCTACCTCATTTGCCTCCAGTTCAACGTGATGTGGACCCGCGTCACGGCGATCACTGCTGGGACCCTCTTCATCATCGCCATGGGCCTGAGCCGGGTGTTCCTCGGTCACCACTGGCTGACCGACGTCATGGCCGGCTGGATCCTGGGGTTCGCCTGGGTGGCCATAGTGATCCTGGCGCACAGGCTGTTCCACTTGGTCCGGCGCCGGGAGCATGCCGGTGCGCCGCCGTCGTTCGACCGTCCCGTGGTCCGCGACGTGGTGGCCCAGGAACTGCACGACGGCGGTACTTCCGGCCCCGGGCAGAGTACCGGCGGGTGATAGTTTTGGTGGATGCGCACTCTCGTTGTTGACCACCCGCTGGTTGCCCACAAGCTCACCGTCCTGAGGGACAAGAACACGCCGTCACCGGTCTTCCGCCAGTTGACGGAGGAGCTGGTCACCCTGCTGGCCTACGAGGCTACCCGCGAGGTCCGCACCGAGCCCGTCACCATCCAGACTCCCGTCAGCACCACCGTCGGCACGGCCTTCACGAAGCCCACGCCTTTGGTGGTCCCCATCCTCCGGGCCGGCCTGGGGATGCTCGAGGGCATGACCAAGCTGGTTCCCACCGCCGAGGTGGGCTTCCTGGGAATGGCCCGGGATGAGGAAACCCTGGACATCATCACCTATGCGGAGCGCCTTCCGGAGGACCTGACCGGTCGGCAGGTCTTCGTCCTGGACCCCATGCTGGCCACCGGCGGAACCCTGCGCGAGGCCATCAAGTTCCTGTTCAAGCGTGGCGCGTCCGATGTCACCTGCATCTGCCTGCTGGCGGCACCCGAAGGCCTCGCCCGGCTGGAGGAAGAGCTGTCGGGCGCCAACGTGCACATTGTCTTGGCATCCATCGACGAGAAGCTCAACGACAAGTCGTACATCGTTCCCGGCCTCGGCGACGCCGGGGACCGCCTCTACGGCATTGCCGGGTAGGCTGCAACCCTTTTCCAAACAGGGTCCCGCCGCTAGCCTGTGCGGATGGACTGGAAACTTGAACTTGTCTACGTCCCCGTGTCCGACGTGGACCGCGCCAAGGATTTCTACGTCAACCAGGTGGGCTTCAACGCCGACTATGACGAGCGGCCCTCGGACGACATCCGCTTTGTACAGCTGACGCCGCCCGGCTCTGCCTGCTCCATCTGCATGGGCGAGGGGCTTCTGGACGCCCCTGCCGGCACAGGAACCACCCTTCAGATGGTGGTTGACGACATCCAGGAAGCGCACGACCACCTGCAGAACAACGGGGTGGATGTCAGTGATATCGAAGTGCTGCCCTGGGGCCACTTCGTGTACTTCTCCGATCCCGACGGCAACAAGTGGTCTGTCCAGTACATCCCGTGGCGGAACGCGGGGCAGCCGGCAGCTGAATCAACGCGGGCTGATTAACGCGGAGAGCAGCCCGCATCCGTGGATGCGGGCTGCTGCCGGTGCCGGGTTTCGCACCTGCTCACAGGTGCGGGATTCCTAGTACCAGTTGTGGGCCAGGTGGAAGTTCAGGGCGCCACAGGGAGAGTCGTAGCTCTTCTTGATGTAGTCCAGGCCCCAGTTGATCTGGGTGCGGTAGTTGGTGAGGTAGTCCGCGCCGGCGCTTGCCATCTTTTCGGCCGGCAGGGACTGCACGATGCCGTAGGCCCCGCTGCTGGCATTGGTGGCGGTGGTGGTCCAGTCCGATTCCTTGGTCCACAGGGTCTTCAGGCACTGCATCTGGTCAGCACTCCAGCCAAAGGATGCCAGCTGGCTGGCCGCGTAGGCCTGGGCGCCGGCAGGATCGTTGACCGCGACGGCGGGAGCAGGCTCGGGTGCGGGGGCCGGAGCGGGTGCCGCCTCAACGGGGGGAGTGGACGGGGCCGGGGCAGGTGCCGGTTCGGCCGCCTGGGGTGCCACGCTGATCGGCGCAGGAGCGGGGGTTGCTGCCGGATTTGACCGGATCTCGCTCTTCTCGATGCTCATTTGGGCGTCGGAAGCGGCTGTGGAAGAGTGGGCCTCGGTGGCCGACACCGGGACGATGCTGCTGGTCGCCTGGCCCGCGGCGCCTACGCCAACCAGCACGGCGCAGGATGCCGCAAGGATGGCGGCCCGCCGGCCGAGTGTGCTCTTCTTGGCCGCCTGGGCCTTGGCCCGGTGTTTTGCCTTGGACTGCAGGCAGGGTTCTGCCGTGTTTTTGGACATGGTTGATCGCCTCTCACACCTGCGGAGTTAGCTGTCGGGTTCGGATGAGGGCATCCGGCAGCACGGAATGATCACATGCTGCTTAACCCCAAGGGCAGTCAATGCCCGGGACGGTGGGTCCCCCGCCTCTGCCGTTGCTCAAGCGGAATCCGGGAAGTGGCAGAGCTTGGCGTCAACCCGGGATTGCGGTCCGAACGCGGGCCGCACTTAATCGACGGTACAGGAAGCCTGCGCTTAAGTCACATTTAGGTAACGGAAGTCACGATGAATGGCGCGTCGCGTTGCCAGCCGTTATCAGCCGTCCTTATCCGTGGTGCCTCTGGGCCTGCTACTTTGTCAGCGCATAGACCGTGGAGTTGCCCACGGTCCGGGACTGGAAGTTGGCTTGGACCCACGCGGCCACCTCTGAGGTGCCGCCCCGGCCGCCTAAGCCGCCGCCCATGCCACGGGCCCCGCCTTCGATGAAGTAGCTGATCTCACCCTTGGCCACCATGTCCTGGAACTGCGCGAGCGTGGGGTAGGGGTCCCCGCCGTTCCAGCCGCCCAAGGCGATCACGCTCGTGTTGGAGGCCAGTTCCAGGTTTGCTGCCTGGGATGCGCCGGAGACGATAGCGGACCACTTCGTGGTGGTGGCGGACAGGAGGGCGGTCAGCGCGGTGTCCGGCGTTCCTTCGCCGGGCCCGCCAGCCATACCACCGCCGGCCATACCACCGCGGGCGGTACCACCGCCGGCGGGGTCACCGAAACGGGCCAGGCCGGCAGCACCGGCAGGGCCCGACGTCGGGATGGAACCGGAGTGCGCCGTGGCAGCGGTTGCCAGCGTCCATGCGCCCGTTCCGAGGCCTCCTGCCAGCAGGGACACCACGACGACGGCGGCGGGTCCGGCATGGCGGAACCGGCCGGCAGTCCCCATGCCGTCAACGCGGAGCAGGATCGCGGCCGTCGCCAGGACGCCGAGGACAATGGCGGTGATGCCCAGCCACGGGAGCCAGGACGCATCCCGGACCAGCAGCACCGCTGACCACATTGCCGTGGAGAGCACGGCGACGGCCAGCACGATCCGGGCGGGCCAGTACGCCCGCCCGCGCCATAGTTCAATGGCTCCAATGCCCGCCAGGGCCGCGATCGCCGGGGCCAGGGCCACGGAGTAGTACGGGTGGACGATGCCGCTCATGAAGCTGAAGACGCCCGCCGTCACCAGGAGCCAGCCGCCCCACAGGATCAGGGATGCCCGGCTCAGGGAGGTACGGGCCTCGCGTCGGGTGAACCATAGCCCCGCGGCCAGCAGGATCAGGGCGGCGGGCAGCAGCCAGGACACCTCGCCGCCGAAGCTGGTCCCGAACATCCGCAGAAGGCCGGCGGCGCCGCCGAATCCGGTGTTGCCGCCGCCGAAGCCCTCCGTCCCTCCCGGCGCGCCCGCACCTCCGCCTAAGCCCGCACCTCCGCCTAAGCCCGCGCCGCCGCCGGGCATGCCTTCACCCGACCCGGTGATGCGGGCCAGGCCGTTGTAGCCGAACGTGAGTTCCAGGAAGCTGTTGGTGGTGGACCCGGCCATGTAGGGCCGCGCCGAGGCCGGCGTCAGCTGGAAAAGCGCCACATAGCTGCCAGCCACCACGACAATTCCGCCGAGTGCGCCCAGCAGGTGCACCATCCGGCGTCCGAGTGTGGTGGGGGCCGCCCAGAGGTAGGCGAGGCCCAGCGCCGGAACAACCAGGAAGCCCTGCAGCATCTTGGTCAGGAACGCCAGGCCGATCACGGCACCGGCCGCGGCGAGCCATTTCCAGCCCGCCCGCTCGACGGCGCGGATGGTGAAGTACGCCGCCAGCACCAGGCACAGGGTGAGCAGGGCATCCGGGTTGTTGAACTTGAACATCAGCGTTGCCACGGGCGTCAGCGCGAGGGCGCCGCCGGCCAGCAGGCCCGCTGCCGGTCCCGAGGCGCGCTTGACGGCCAGGTAGAGGAAACCGACGGCGGCAACCCCCATGAGTGCCTGCGGAACCAGCATGCTCAGTGGGGAGAATCCGGAGATGCGGCCCGCGAGGGCCGGGATCCACAGTGCGGCGGGCGGCTTGTCCACGGTGATCGCGTTGCCGGCATCGAGCGAGCCAAAAAGGAAAGCGGTCCAGTCCTTCGTGCCGGCCTGGATGGCGGCGGCGTAGAAGGAGTTGCCGTAGCCGGTGGCCGCGAGGTTCCAGAGGTACAGGACGGCTGTGGCCAGCAGGAGGCCGGCGGCGGAGGGCCGTACCCAGCGGGGCTGGTTGCCGAACGCGTAACGGGTCCAGCGCCCCGGGCTGGCTGCGGCCGCGGGTACGGAGCCGCCGGATGGTGCGGGCAGATCTGTCGTGGCCTGGGGGGCTGCTGTGGACTGCGCGGCTGGCGTGGAACCGGAGCCCGCAGGGGAGGTGGTCGAGGTCATGATGCTGCCGTTTCTGTGGAAGTGGTGGCGTCTGCGCCGGTCGTGTTGCTGCCTCTTTCCCGGAAGACCCAGAGCCGGAACAACAGGAAGCGGATTGCGGTGGCGGCCAGGTTCGCCGCGATGACGGTGAGGACTTCCGCCCACCGGTCCGGCGTCGTCGTACTGTGCACGACGACAAGGGAACCGGAGGTGAGCAGCAGGCCGATGCCGAACACGATCAAACCTTCGAGATGGTGGCGCATGGGATTGCCGCCCTGGATGCCGAACGTGAAGCGGCGGTTGGCACCGGTGTTGGCCACGGCGGTGGTAATCAGCGCCAGGAAGTTGGCAAGCTGCGCGTCCATCAAAGCGCGGCAGAACACGAAGATCAGCAGGTAGGCCAGGGTGGAGGCGGCGCCGATGGCAGCGAACCGGACCAGCTGGCCGAACAGGCTGCTGCCGGGGGTCTGCTCCCCGGTCCGGGACAAGGCAGGCAACGGTCCGCGTGCGAGGGCCGCGCGCAGTTCCGGCACCGGGATGCGCCCGTAGACCAGGTCCCGGCTCAGCCGGGCCATGCCGCGGACGTCCGCCAGCGCCGTCCGGAGCACGTCGACGCTGGAATCGGGATCGTCGATCCAGTCCACCGGGACTTCGTGGACCCGCAGGCCGCAGCGCTCGGCGAGGACCAGAAGCTCGGTGTCGAAGAACCATGAGCTGTCCACGGTATGCGGCAGGATCTGCTGGGCGACGTCGGCCCTGATGGCCTTGAAGCCGCACTGGGCATCGCTGAACCTGGCACCCATCAAGGAGTGCAGCATCAGGTTGTAGCCGCGCGAGATGAATTCGCGCTTGGGCCCGCGGACAACGCGCGAGTTCCGGGTCAGCCGGGTGCCGATCGCCAGGTCCGAGTGCCCGGACATCAGGGGCGCCAACAGGGGAGCCAGGGCGGCGAGATCGGTGGAGAGGTCCACGTCCATGTAGGCCAGGACGGGCGACGGCGACGCCAGCCACACCTTGCGCAGGGCGTTGCCGCGGCCTTTCTCCTGGAGATGGACCACGGTGAGCTCGCTAAATTCCCGGGCCAGCCGTTCGGCGATCTTCAACGTGCCGTCCGTGCTCGCGTTGTCCGCCACGGTGATGCGGAAGCTGTGCGGAAAGGACTCGCGAAGGTGCCCGTGGAGCCTGCGCAGGCATTCCTCGAGGTCACGTTCCTCGTTGTACACCGGGATGGTGACGTCCAGGACGGGGACCGGGGTGCGGGTGTCCACGGGCGCGCGCCGCACGGCGTGTGCCCGGGAAGGAAGGCCCGGCGGCACCACCGAGGCGTCCTGCAGGGTTCCTGAAGTGGAGTCGGCGAGCGTCATGCATCAAGAGTGGCGCCAGCGCATTTGAGGGCTTTAGGCAAAGCCTGTGACGTGCCTGTGTAAGTTGCCCGGACCTAAGTTGCACGGGACGTAAGTTGCACGTGTCCAGAACGTCTCCGCCGACGGGCAAGGCGGCCGGGTCAGGAGGCGGGTGTGGCCCCTGGAAGGTGGACGGCGAACTCTGTCCTGCCGGGCCGGGAGACCAGTTCCACTGTGCCCCCATGGGCTTTGACGATCGACTCCACGATGGAAAGCCCCAACCCGGAGGACCCTTCGCCCGCTGAGCCTTCTTCCGTGCCGGAACGGGCGGCGTCGGCCCGGGTGAAACGGGAGAAGATCCTGCCCTGGAACTCGGCAGGAATCCCCGGCCCGTCATCGGTGACGGTGACCACCGCGCTGCCGTCGGCCGAGCGCATCACCCCGGTGGTCACGGTAGTGCCGGCGGGGGTGTGCTTCCGGGCATTGGAGAGCAGGTTGGCCAGCACCTGATGCAGTTGGGTGGCATCACCGCGGACGGTGATGGGTTCATCAGGCAACCGCAACTGCCAGATGTGGTCGGGGGCCATCACCTTCTCGTCGCTGACCGTTTCGATCACCAGCTGGGTCAGGTCCACATCGGTGGTTTCGGGCGCCTTGCCCTCGTCCAGACGGGCCAGGAGCAGAAGGTCCTCCACCAGCGCCGTCATCCGCTCGGACTGGCTTTGCACCCGTGCCAGCGACTTCCGGCCGTCCTCGGTGAGGGGTTCGGTCATGCGCAGCAGTTCGGTATAGCCGCGGATTGCGGTTAGCGGAGTTCGGAGTTCATGGGACGCGTCGGCCACGAACTGGCGCACCTTCATTTCACTGCGCTGCCGCGCCTGCAGCGCGTTGGAGACGTTGTCCAGCATCAGGTTCAGGGCGTGGCCGACACTTCCCACTTCCGTTCCGGGGTGTGCGGCGCCGGGAGGGACACGGACGGCCAGCGCCACCTCGCCCGCGTCCAGGGGCAGCTTGGAAACCTTGGTGGCTACATCGGACAACTGTTCCAGCGGCCGCATCGTCCTGCGGATCAAAGCGGTACCGGCCAAACCGATCAGGACCAGGCCACCCAGCGAGACCAGCACCATGGTCAATATCAGCGAGGCCTCGGTGCTTTGCTTCGTTGCGAGGGGCAGCCCGGTGATCACAACATCGCCATATGGGGTTGTGGTGGCCATGAGCCGGTAGTCGCCGTTGGACAGTTCGCGGTCCACCGGAACGCCATCGTGGGGGAGTGCCTGCAGGGTGGCGACGTCCCGGGAGGTGAGCGGGAGGCGGGTGGCGTCAGAGGAAAGGAAGCCTGCCTCCCTGCTGACCTGCCCGTTCACCACCCGCGCGTTAAGTGTTCCGACGCTTTGCCCCCGCGCGTCGAGGGGATCGGGCCGGCCGGAGGGGTTGCCTTCCGGCGGCCGGCCGCGGGATGCCAGCTTCAGTTGCGCGTCCAGCTGGTTGGTAAGGACCACATCCATGGAGGCGTAACTGACCACGCCGATGGCGCTCGAGATGGCCACCAGGAGTGCCATGGAGAGCAGGATCAGGCGGGTGCGCAGATGCCAGGTGGAAGGGTTGAACCAGGACCGGCCCGCAGGACGGGGGACACCGGAAAGCGATGACATGCTCTTCCTTGGCTAGTCTGCAGGCTTGATGACGTAGCCTGCTCCGCGCACGGTGTGGATCATCGGCGGGTGGTTGGCTTCGATCTTCTTGCGCAGGTAGGAAATGTACAGTTCCACGATGTTGGCCTGGCCGCCGAAATCGTAGTCCCATACGTGGTCCAGGATCTGGGCCTTGCTGACCACTCGCTTGGGGTTTTCCATCAGGTAGCGGAGCAGCTCGAACTGGGTGGCGGTCAGCTGGATGTCCTGCCCGGCGCGGGTGACCTCGCGGGTGTCAACGTTCAGGACCAGGTCGCCCACCACCAGCTCGGCGGTGTCCATGGCCGCGACTCCGGAACGCTGTACCAGGCGGTGCAGGCGCAGCAGGACTTCCTCCATGCTGAAGGGCTTGGTGACGTAGTCGTCCCCGCCGGCGGCCAGGCCCACGATGCGGTCCTGGACGTCGTCCTTGGCGGTGAGGAAGAGTGCGGGCACCTCGGGTGCGAAGGCGCGGATCCTGCCCAGCAGCTCCACACCGTCGAACCCTGGAAGCATGACGTCCAGCACCAGGACATCGGGGTGGAAGTCCTTGGCAAGCTTCACCGCGCCTGGTCCGTCGGCGGCGACGGCAACCGACCAGCCCGCCATGCGCAGGCCCATGCTCATCAGTTCTGACAGGCTCGGCTCATCGTCCACCACCAGGGCGCGGATGGGGGAACCGTCCGGGTGGGTGAGCTGGGGAAGGTGGTTGGTCATGGAGTGCGGGGATGCCATGGGACAACTCTCCGTCCTGTCGGTTTGCCGATGCTTTGCGGTTCCTGTGTTGCAGCTGTGAGCCCAAGCCTAGCCACCTGGCTGTTGCCGCTGGATGAGGCCGAACATGGCGATTAACTGTTGGTTGAGGTCACAGCCAGGCTTGGCCTGCCGCACAGCCCATGCACAGCAACGCGGAAGAGCCTGTTGGAACGACAGCAGTTTCGACTTCATGGGAGAGAGCAATGGATCAGCAGAAGGGACAGCCCTCGCCGGTGTGGGAAGGTGCGCAGGATGAACAGGGCGCGCAGCACCAGGGTGCACAGAACCAAGGCACACCCGGCCAACCGGCCCATGGGTGGGGCGTCCCGCAGCCGTACCCATCCCCCGATTCCTCCGGTGGGCGGCCGTTCAAGTGGACCGGCAGGAAGGGCCTGCTGGTCGGCGGGGCGGTGGTGGCCGTGGCCGCGGCCGCGGGAGTCGGCGCTTACGCTGCAGGAAACAGCGGCACGGGTGCCGCCACCGGCAGTGCCCTGGGCGCCGGAGTGGCGGGCCAGCCGGGGACCGGTAACCAGGGCGGCATGAGCGCCGGAATGGGCGGGATGGACGGTGGCCGCATGGACGGTGGCGGCCCGGGCGGCGGCGGCCCGGGCGGCGGCCCCGGCGGACCGGGGATGGGCATGGCGGGCCTGAATGCTGCCGTCCACTCCGAATACGTGGTCCTGCAGGATTCCGGCTATGTCACCATGGCCGGACAGATGGGCACCGTAAGCAGCGTTTCCACCGACTCGCTGACGGTGAAGAGCGAGGACGGCTTTACCCGGACCTACGCGGTGGGCTCCGATGTTCAGGTGTCAGAAGGCATGCGCCTGCGGGGCGGGACAACCGGCAGTGCGCTCAGTCTCTCCAACGTGGCCTCCGGGGCGACGGTCCGGGTCACCGCCCTCAAGGAAGGCGATACGTACACGGCACAGTCCATCCAGCTGTCGGCTACGGGAACCACTGCGGCCCAGGGTTCGGGTACTACTGCCAACTAGGCGCAGCCTGCCCGGACATGCGCGCGACGACCGCCCATGCTGCAATCCACCAAGGCCACTGCGTAAGCGCTGCCTCCTGCCTTCAGCAGCCGGAGGGAGGGAAAAATTCTTCGCCGAGGGCAGGGCGCGGACTGGACAAGCGGGGGTCGGGGTTAGGGATTCTATGTCAAGCGCGTGAAATTTGCGAGGATTCGCTGAACGGCCACATTCTCGAACGAAATTCTGCATCGGGCGCTTTCGTGGGCGGCGCCCCGGATAACGAACGTTATTCTTTGGTCCACACAGAATCGTGATCTGCAACACAATTTCTGGATTTGTCTCACAATGCGGACGATTCGGTCCATTGTTACTTGCAAGTTGTCATTGTTACGCGGCACACTTCCAATGTGAACAAGAACTCAACAGCACCTGCAGCCGCAGAATATTGGCCCAGCACATCCGCTGCTGCCGACATGCGCTGTTGTCGAATGCACGCCTGACCTTCCCACCCTCCGAAGTTCTTAGGCATTCGCCCACCCAGCCCAGCGTCGGGCGCCCCTCCCGGTCCGTGAGACGGGGAAGACAGCATTCGAGCCGCGAAGGCGGCCATTCACATTGAGGTAAGCATTCCATGTCAGTTGCATCCGGATACGTCCACATCTCTGTCCGTAACGCCGCCAAGGCAGGCCAGGCTTCCGGCCTGCGTCCCGGATTCGGGCCGCGCCCCTCCTTGGCTCCTTCGTCCTCCGGAAGCAGCTTCCCGGCCCCGGGTTACGCTCCCCAGGGCTACAACCCCAATTCCTACGGCCAGCTCCGCGCCGTCCAGCCGGCCGAGTCCGCCCCCATCACGGCTCCTACCCCTGTGGTGGCAGGTTCAAACCCGGTACGTCCGGTAGCCAACGACAATGTGGCCCGCGGGTTCGTCCTCTACATGGGCATTGACGAGGAGACGGCTGCCGCAGCAGGCACCTCCATCGCCAAGCTCGCCCAGGAGATCCGCGCCTACGCCCAGTCACTGGTATCCGGCGCCGAAAGTTACGCTGCAGTCGCCGTAGCCCCCGCCGGCACCCCCGGTTCCGCGCTCGACGTCGTCCGTTCCACCTTTGGCGACCCGACGGTCAACTCCCGCCAGCGCACCGAGGCCCCACGGCCCGCCCAGCCGCAGGAACCGCGCCCATCCGGCGTCCTGATCGACCTGGCCCGCCGCGAGGTCCACCTCGACGGCGAGTCCCTGAACCTCACGTTCAAGGAATTCGAGCTCCTCAACTACCTCGTCGAAAACGGCACCCGCACCGTGGGCCGCGACGAACTTCTCGAAGGCCTGTGGCGCAACGCCGAGGAAGTGCCCAACGAGCGCACCATCGACGTCCACATCCGCCGCCTCCGCTCCAAGCTGGGCCGCCTCGCCAACACTGTCCGCACGGTCCGCGGCCAGGGCTACCGGTTCTACGAGCACCCGGAGGTCATCGTCTGGGCCGCTCCGGAATACTCGATTTAGTTTCACGCTAAAGCGCCTGCCCAACTGGGCGGGCGCTTTCGCGTTCCGCTGCCACTGTGGACTGAACCGCCTGGCGCTAGGCTTTAGCCATGAGTTCGCACCATGTCCGACGCCTTGTGATCATGCGCCATGCCAAGGCTGACTGGCCCGGCGGTGTGGCTGACCATGAGCGGCCGCTGGAGGAGCGCGGACACCGGGAAGCGCCGCTGGCCGGCCGCTGGTTGCTCAAGCACAATATCGTCCCGGACTTCATCCTGTGTTCCAGCGCCCTGCGCACCCGCCAGACCTGCACGTGGGTCTGCTCAGAACTGGGGGACAAAGCGCCTACGCCTAAACTCGAGGACGGCCTGTATGCTGCCTCCGCCCTCCGGATGCTGACCGTCGTCAACCATGTACCGGACACCGTGACCACACTGATGCTGATCGCGCACCTGCCCGGCGTGCAGGACCTGGCCATGCACCTTGCCTCCCGCGACTCCGACCATGACGCCTACATGGACGCTGCCACCAGGTTCCCCACCAATGCGCTCACGGTCCTCGAAACCGAAAAGCCTTGGGCAGAATTGGACGGGCAGGACGCCAGGATCACCAAGTTCAAGGTTCCCCGCGCTCACTAAAGTCCAGCCCGCCCGGGTCAGATCCGCCGGCGGCAAACCCGCTGGAGGTGATCTCGCGCAGCATCCCCGCCACGTGCCGGATGCCCGGGCTCGCCGTCATGGTCCTCCGGTGCACGAGCCCGACCTGCCGGGCCTGGACCGGGTTGGCCACCGGAACCGCAACGACGTCGGGCGGCAACGCCGGCCCTCCCCAGCCGGGGGACAAGCGCCACCGCGACCCCCTGTTCCACCAGGGCGATGTGCGTCGCGAAATCGGGGTCGTAGACACGGATATCCGGGACCCGCCCGAGATCCGCGAAAATCCCGCCAGCAGTGTGGACTGCAGTTCTTCGAGTTGGGTGCTTCATCCGTACCTCTGCCAAAGTGGGAGCGTGAACCTCCGCGACTCCCTCCTTGCCGTCCTCGTGGCCCTGCTGTGGGGCCTGAACTTCGTGGCCATCGACATCGGACTGCACGCCGGGGGCCAGGACTTCCCCCCGCTCCTGTTTGTTGCCATGCGCTTCGTCCTGGTGGTTGTGCCCTGGATCTTCTTCATCCGGAAGCCGGAGGTCAGCTGGAAAGCGATCATCGGCGTCGGACTCTTCATGAGCGCCGGTCAGTTCGGCCTTCTCTACCTGGCCATGGCGCTGGGCATGCCGGCAGGGCTTGCCTCGCTGGTCCT
Source organism: Arthrobacter sp. E70 (assembly GCF_058266945.1). Lineage (NCBI taxonomy): Bacteria > Bacillati > Actinomycetota > Actinomycetes > Micrococcales > Micrococcaceae > Arthrobacter > Arthrobacter sp. E70. Next base: position 142,210 of record NZ_JBYQFR010000009.1, read on the forward strand.
ACAGGCCCAGGTGCTGCTGACCGTCCTGCTCGCCGCCGGTGTCCTGGGGGAGCGGCCCAGCCGCCGGCAGATGGCGGGCGTTGTGCTGGGGGTGGCGGGCCTCGCTGTGGTGGCCGTGGGACGCAGTGCAGTGGCACCCCTCCTGCCGCTGCTCATCGTCCTGGCTGCGGCGCTGTCCTGGGCCACCGGGAACGTCATCGTCCGCAGGGCGAAGGCAGCCTCAGGGCTGGGGATGGTGGTCTGGTCCGGAGCCGTGGTGCCGCTGCCTCTAGGGACGCTGTCGGTGCTGGTGGATGGGCCGGACACAGTCTGGGCTTCATTGTGGAACCTCCAGGGGCCCACCATCCTCAGCGCGCTGTACACCGCAATCTTTGCCTCCCTGGTGGGCTACGGAATCTGGAACCGGCTCCTCGCCGGCCACCCGTCGTCGGCCGTGGTTCCCTTCACGCTGCTGGTCCCGGTGGTGGGCATGAGCGCGGCCTGGCTGGCCCTCGGGGAGGTGCCAACGCCCACGGAACTGGCGGGCGGGCTGATCCTGCTGGGCGGTGTGGCGACGGCGGTGCTTACGGGCGGCAGGCGGCCTCAGCGCCGGGGCGCCGAGCCGCTTCCCGGGCCGGGCGCCTGCCTGGGTGCGGATGGGGCTGAAGCGGACCGTGCAGAAGCGGACGACGGCGGGCGGCTGGCTGGAGACGTCCCACGGGCAGGGGCGCGAGAAGCCGACGTCCGCTGAACGCCGGCCGTCTGTGCGGGGGAACCCTGGCCGCCGGGTGCCTGGCCACGAGTCCGCGCCCCAGCCCGGGAGCTGCGCGCCGCCGTCGTGCCTGTCCGTTGTGATGTGGCGGGATCCGTTGCCGGGCGCCGCGCTGGGGCGCGCTGCGCCGCCGGCCGTACTGCTGGCCTGCGGGCCGCCGTCGCCCGTTTCCTGCCCGGCCACATCGCACCTAGGAAGAGGACCGCAAAAGTGGCCACGGCCGCGCAGGCGGCGCCGAGGAAGTAGTTGTCGGGGTCGTGCGTGGGCAGCGGGGTGCCCAGGAAAGAGGACTGCCCGTCGAAGGCCAGCTCCCACGTACTGAGGAACGCCAGGGAAAAGCCGAGGGCGAGGGCCGTACCGGCACCGGTGGCCAGCAGGGCCAGGCGGCGGCGCCGGTGCATCACCTCGGCGACTGCGGCCAGGTATGCCAGGGCCAGGACGCCGAGGAACGCGATAAACACCGGCTCTGCGAGGGTCATCCCGGTGAGCACCAGCAGCCCCGCCGCAACAACGCCGCAGATGACCGCGAACTTTCCGCTCTTCCCCATGTGCCGCATAGGCTCCATCATCCCCGAGCTGAGGGGCCCTTCAGGACGTAGCCGCGCATGATCGCCATGATTGCTGCAACACTTTGGTCACGGCTCCGCTCAGGGTTGTACGTCTGCCGGTCCAGGCCCACCACAAAGCAAGCCCCGAAGATCGCCGTCTCCAGGCTGCCGCGGGACACCGATCCATCCACCGGATAGGCGCGGGCAACATTGTCCACCGCCCGCCCAATGACTTCGAGCAGTTCTCCGCGCAGCACCGCGAAGGTGCCCTGCCACTCACTGGGAATCCGCCAGTTCTCACTGACCCACAGACGTGCGAAGGACGGGTACTCCGCCATGAAATCCATGGCCTGGCCGATCATCGACTCCATGGCCAGCAAGGGATCGCGGGCGTCTGTGCCGTGCTCCGGTGTTCCGGCCGCATCGGCGGCCGCCAGCAGCCGGGCCTTGAGGATGTCCACGCCATGGCGCAGGAGCTGCGCGATCAACTCGGACTTGCTGCCGAAGTTGTAATACACCGTGCCCTTGGAAACCCCGGCAGCAGCAGCAATCTCATCCACGGTCACGCTGGCGGCGCCGCGCTCGCCGATCAGCTCCATGGAGGCATCGAAAAGCTTCTGGCGGGTGGCCGTGGTCCGTGCCGGCCGGAGCCCTCTGGCAGCGGGCGGCCCTTCCACGGTCATACGGCAATCTCCGGTTTGAGGCTCTTCAGTGTCCAGTACTTGTTCTTGCGGACGGCGAGCGTTGACATGGCCGCGCCCAGCACCGTGTAGCCCAGGAGGCCGGCCAGCGTGGGGACGATCATCGACAGGTCGGCGCCGTAGATCAGGTGCCGCATGCCTGTCACCACGTAGCCCATGGGCAGGATCTGGTGCACCACGTGGAGCGGTTCCGGGGTTGTCTGCCACGGGAATGTCCCGCCTGAGGACACCAATTGCAGGACCAGGAGGATCAGCACCACCAGTTTCCCGGGGGAGCCCAGCAACGCCACGATGCCCTGGATGAGGGCGCTGAAGGCCATGGCGGCGGCGAGCATCAAAAGCCACATGAGGACCGGATGTGCGGGGTTGAGGCCCAGCCCCACATCGACCACCAGGGTCAGGAGCGAGGCCTGGGCCACGGAGACCAGCAGGAACGGAAGCCAGCCGCCCAGGGCGATCTTCCACGAGGGAGCGTTGGACGCCAGCGCCCGCTGGGTGATGGGCCGCATGGCCTGGACCAGCATGAAGATCCCGATCCACAAGGCAAGCGTCAGGAAGAACGGTGCCAGCCCGGCTCCGTAGGACCCCGCCTTCGCCTGCGAAACGTTGCTGACGGCCACGGGATCAGCCATTACCTGGGACAGGTTGTTCTTCTGGGCGTCGTCCGGGTTGGGCACCTGGCCCGCGCCCTTTCCGATCTCGTCCGCGAGCGTACGGGATCCGGTGGCGGCCTGGCCTGCACCGTCCGCTACCTGCGCTGCACCGGCGTCGACCCTCCGTGCCCCGTCCACGAGCCCTGCTGCACCGTCGACGGCGGTCTGCTCACCGGTGGCCAGGGTGGCCGCGCCCGTGTGCAACTGGTCTGCACCGGCCGATGCCTGCGCGATGCCTTCCTTCAGTGCCGGCGTGCCGGCGGCCAGCTGGGAGGCGCCCACGCTGACGGCCTCCGATCCGTTGGCCAGCTGCTGCACCTGTTCGGCGTCCGTCTGGATCTTGGTCTTCGCCGCGGCAACGGGGCTGGACGCAGCGGTGGCGTCGAAATCGGCGAGGATCCTGTCCGCCTGCTCCTGCGTGAGCACGCCCGACGCGACCAGCCTGGCGTTGGAATCCGCTACGCGGGTCCTCATGCCCTGGTCGGCGGCCTCCAGCTGGGCTGCCACGTCCTGCACCTTGGCGTTGAGCTGGGCGTTCCCCGCGGCCACCTGTGCGGCCCCGGTTGCGAGCGTTTGGGTGTCGGTGGGCAGCGTGGCGGTCTTGTCCTTGAGGACGGACAGGCCACTGCTCAGCTGGCCAGCGCCGTCGGTCAGCTGGTTGGCGCCGTCCCGCAGCTTGAGCTGGCCGGCGTACAGCTGGTCGGCGCCGCTGCTCAGCGCCGACGTTCCTTCATGGAGGGTGACCGTTCCGTCCCGCAGGGTGGCGACGCCGTCGGCAAGCTGGGAAGCGCCGCCCGCTGCCTGGACCATCCGGTTATGGATGGTGCCAAAACCCGTGAGCAGCTGGTTTGCTGTTTCCTCGCCGACTTCCTTGGCCACCGTGGTGTGAACGGCGGTAGTCAGCTTGTCCACGATGGTGCTGAGGAGGTAGTTGTTGGCGTCATTCGTGGTGACATTCAGCATGGCCTGGCTCGCCGAATCGAAGCTGCCGGGGGAGACCAGGTTGGCCGAGAAATCCCGGGGGATCTTCAGCGCAAAGGCGTATTGGCCGCTGCTGACTCCCGCATCCGCTTCCGTTGAGCTGGCCACCGGAACCCAGTGGAAGATGTTGCTTTCCACGAGGCTGTCGGCCACCTTATGCCCGGCGTCCAGGCGGGTACCGTCAGCTGCGGTTGCGCCCGAATCCTCCACCACCAGGGCGGCGTCGAGGTTGTTGAGATGCCCGTAGGGGTCCCAGTTCGCGTAGAGGTAGACCGCTCCGTAGAGCAGTGGAACCATGGTCAACGCCAGGATCGTCAGCTTGGGCAGCAGCCCGCCGGTCATGCGCTTGAGTTCGGAGCGGGCCAGCCGCAGGACAGTCACTTGGCAACCTCGGTTTCGAGTGTGGATTCCTGGTTTTGCGTGGATTCCTGGTCTTCCGGGTCCTGCCCGGTTTCTGCCGGCTCCGCCTCCGCCGGTCCCGCTGCGGGTTCCGCGTTGCCGATCACCGCCACCGGCCCGTCCCACGACGCGGGGACGGCGCTGACTGCCGCCACGACGGCGAGCGGCCGCCCGGCGTCGGACGCCAACTCCTGGAGCCTGGGCAGCCAGGTGGCATGGTCCGCGCTGTGCCGGTCCGGGGAATCCACCACCAGCAGGTCCGTCCGCGGGTTGGCCAAGGCCAGGGCGGTCAGCAGTTCCAGCCGGCGCCCGGGCTCCAGCTGCTCGGTCCACAGGGCTGCGAGGTCCTCAAAGCGGTTCACCTTCAGCCACGGGCCGCTGAGCAGGGCGCCCCGGTAGCGGCGGGGGATCAGCGCGAGGTCCTCTGTCACCAGGTCGCGGACGCTCAGGTGTTCCTCGGGCTCATTGACGCCGGGGGAGTCCACCAGCGCCGACGCCAGGCGAAGCTGCTTGGTCCGCGCGCTGTTGTCCCAGGTGACCCGTCCGGCCGTGGGCTTCATCCGGCCGCTGAGCAGCAAGGCAAGTGCGGTGCGCTGGTCCTGGCGGTCGCCGGCGACGAGCATCAGTTCGCCGCGGGCAACGGCAAGGGTGGTGTGTGGAAGCAGCGGGTCCCGGCGTCCTTTGGCGTGGAGCTGGTGTGCTGAAAGCAAGAAGGGCCTTTCGCAGGAGGTGCTGCATTAAGGCTAACCGAACTGACTGGTCAGTTCAAATAGAAGCTAAAGGCCGTACTTTTCCAGGAGTCGGAGCCAGACCTCGCTGATGGTCGGGTACGAGGGGACCGCGTGCCAGAGCCGATCCAGCGGCACTTCCCCCACGACGGCGACTGTTGCCGCGTGCAGCAGCTCGGACACATCCGGGCCGGCGAAGGTTGCGCCCAGAAGGACTTTGCGGTCCTCGTCCACCACAAGCTGGGCCCATCCCTCATAGTTCTCCGAGTGAAGGGATGACCCGGCCACTTGGATGGGGAGTTCAACGGAGGAAGCGTTGTAGCCTTCCTTCCGCGCGGCCTGCAGGGTGCGGCCGACGCTCGCCAGTTCGGGATCGGTGAAGACGACGCCGGGAACCGCGTGCTGGTTGGCGGTCTGGGCGTAGCGGGTCCAGTCCGCAGGGCGTCCCTTGAGTTCGCCCTTGGCCCGCGCGGCGATGGCGTCCCCGGTGGCGCGGGCTTCGTATTTTCCCTGGTGGGTGTACAGGTTCCTGCCGGCTGCGTCCCCCACGGCGTAAAGCCATGGTTCGTCGCCGGCCACTTCCTGGACCAGTCCCGTTGTGTCGGTAGTGAGGGACAGGTGCCCCGACCCGTTCGTGCGGACGCCGACGCTCTCCAGGCCCAGGCCCTCGAGGGCAGGGTGCCGGCCGGTTGAGACCAAGACTTTCTCGGCCGTAACAATGCTGCCGTCGCCAAGTGCCAAGGTGAGGGTTCCGTCGTCGTTTTCGCTGATGCGTTCTGTTGCCGTATGAAGCCGCAGCTCAACGCCGTCAGCCCGCAGCCCGGCCGCAACCAGCGCGGCGGCCTCCGCTGGAAAATTGCCCAGCAGCCCGCTGCGCGCAACCAGGGTTACTGCCGACCCCAGCCGGGCGAAGGCCTGGGCAAGCTCAGCCCCGGCAACGCCGCCGCCCAGCACCGCCAGCCGTTCCGGAACCTCGTCCGCGGAAGTCGCTTCCCGCGTGCCCCATACCTGGACGTGCTGCAGGCCCTCGATGGGGGGCATGTTGGGGGTGGAGCCCGTGGCGAGCACGACGGCATGCCTTGCCTGGAGCCGGTGCCGCGTGCCGTCCGTGCCGGCAACTTCAACTTCCCTGGTGCCGGTCAGCCAGGCATGGCCACGAACCAGCTCGATGCCCGCCTCCTTGACCCAATCAACCTGGCTGTCGTCCTGCCAGTTGGATGTGAAGTAGTTCCTGTGCCGCAGGACGGCAGCTGCATCGAGGGTCAGGGTCACCGCTTCCTTGGCACCTGGTGAGGTCTGGGCTCCGTGCAGGGCTGTTCCAGGCCTCAGGAGCGCTTTGGAGGGCATGCAGGCCCAGTATGAGCACTCGCCGCCCACCAGTTCCGCTTCCACGAGCGCGGCAGAAAGGCCGCCCTGGACCACCCGGTCGGCCACGTTCTCGCCTGCGGCGCCTGCGCCGATAACAACAACGTCGAATTCGCGCTCCAGGGCATCGGGCTTCATGTGGACAGCCTAGCCGGGGATTGCGCGGGCGGGCACAAAAAAGGTCCGCACCGGCGAACCGGTGCGGACCTCGTTGGTGCGCCCAAAGGGATTCGAACCCCTGACCTTCTGTTCCGTAGACAGACGCTCTATCCAGCTGAGCTATGGGCGCATCTCGTGTTCCTGGGAGAAGAACCGCTCTCCCCGAACCTCGAATTACTTTACGCGAGTCCGGGCGCAGTTCCAAATCGGAAGGCGTGTAATGTGCGCGACTATACCGGTATAGGTGACCTTCGTCACTTAATCGCTGCTTTGCAGGCAACAATTCCCTGAATTTCCGCGGAATTCACTTTCGGTGGCCGGATTTGTCAGTCAAGCTCCCCGAAAAGCCCAGTGGTCCGGACCATAGCATTTAGGACACACCGATGAACCCGAGGAAGGGAACTGCAATGGGCGATCTGGCGCAGAAGCCGCTGCTTGAGAAAGCACCCACCACACATGCCGGCCTGCTGGCATGGGTCGAAGAGGTTGCTGAGCTTACGCAGCCGGACCGCATCTACTGGGTTGACGGGTCCGAAGAGGAAAACACCCGTCTCACCGACGAACTGGTCGCTGCCGGAACCCTCACCCGGCTGAACCAGGACCTGTTCCCGAATTCCTTCGCCGCGTTCTCCGATCCTGCGGACGTCGCCCGTGTCGAAGAGCAGACCTTCATCTGCTCCGAGAACAAGCGCGATGCGGGCTTCACCAATAACTGGATGGACCCCCGCGAGATGAAGGACAAGCTGCGCGGGCTCTTCGCCGGTTCCATGCGCGGCCGCACCATGTACGTCATCCCGTTCGTGATGGGCCACCTCGACGCCGAGGACCCCAAATTCGGTGTGGAGATCACTGACAGCGCCTACGTCGTTGCCTCCATGCGGATCATGGCCAACATCGGCACGGCCGTGCTGGATAAGATCACGCGCACCAATGCCTTCTTCGTCCCGGCCCTGCACTCCGTCGGTGCTCCGCTGGAACCGGGCCAGGATGACGTCTCCTGGCCGTGCAACCCGGACAAGTGGATCGTCCACTTCCCCGAAGAGCGCTCCATCTGGTCCTTTGGTTCGGGCTACGGCGGCAACGCGCTGCTGGGCAAGAAGTGCTACGCCCTGCGCATCGCCTCCGTGATGGCGCGGGATGAGGGCTGGCTCGCCGAGCACATGCTCATCCTTAAGCTGACGTCCCCCGAGAAGAAGAACTACTACGTTTCCGCGGCCTTCCCATCGGCGTGTGGAAAGACCAACCTCGCCCTGCTGGACCCGACCATCGAGGGCTGGGAAGTTGAGACCCTGGGTGACGACATCACCTGGATGCGGATCGGCAAGGAAGGCGAACTGCGCGCCACCAACCCGGAAGCCGGCCTCTTTGGCGTAGCCCCCGGCACTGGCTGGGGTACCAACCCCAACGCCATGCGCGCCATCGCCAAGGGCCACAGCATTTTCACCAACGTTGCCCTCACCGATGACGGCGGCGTGTGGTGGGAAGGCATGACGGACGAGGTTCCGGCGCACCTGACCGACTGGCAGGGCAACTCCTGGACCCCCGACTCGGACAAGCCCGCCGCACACCCGAACTCCCGCTTCTGCACGCCGATCGCGCAGATCGACATGCTTGCCGAGGAGTACTACAGCCCGGAGGGCGTGGAACTTTCCGCCATTCTCTTCGGCGGACGCCGCAAGACCACCGTTCCGCTGGTCACCCAGGCCCGCAGCTGGACCAACGGCATCTTCATGGGCTCCACGCTGTCCTCCGAAACCACCGCCGCGGCCGCCGGCCAGGTCGGCGTACTCCGCCGCGACCCCATGGCCATGCTGCCGTTCATCGGCTACGACGCCGGTGACTACCTGAAGCACTGGATCAGCGTCTCGGGCAAAGCCAACCCGGAACGGCTGCCGCACATCTTCCTGGTTAACTGGTTCCGCCGCACCGCCGACGGAGGCTTTGCATGGCCCGGATTCGGCGACAACGCCCGCGTCCTCAAGTGGGCCATCGAGCGCATCGAGGGCAAGGCTGACGCCGTTGAGACCCCCATCGGATACGTCCCTGCAGGCCACTCCCTGGACCTCACCGGCCTGGACATGACCCACGCCCATGTTGAGGACGCCGTCCGCGTCGACCGCGAGGAGTGGGACGCGGAGCTCGCCTCCATCGAGGAGTGGTACGCGAAGTTCGGCGACTCACTGCCGGACGCCCTGCGCGCCGAGCTGGACTCCCTGAAGGAACGGATGTCCGCGCACTAGCCGGCAAACGTTCCAACGACGGCGGCCCCGCACCCTTTCGAAAAGGTGCGGGGCCGCCGTCGTATTGCAGGTGAGGCGGTGGGATCAGCTGGCCAGCCAGATGTCCGGGCCGAAGACCTCGTAGTGGATCCGGGTGGCCGGGATGCCGGCGTTGATGGCCTCATTCCGGATGTTCTTCATGAACGGCAGGGGCCCGCACAGGTACAGGGACGCGTCGGCGGGCAGGTCCACTTCCCGCAGGGACATAAAGCCTTCCTTGGCCCCGGCCGCCGGCTTCTCCAGCCAGAGCTGCAGCTCGGCGCCGTCCAGGCGCTCGACGTCGTCCGTCATCTGGCCGCGCAGCGCCCAGCTGTCCAGGGTGCTTTCGGCATGCAGCACCAGCACCTGGCGGTCGGAGCCGCTGTCAGCGAGCGAGCGCAGGATGGAAGCGGTGGGGGTGCAGCCGATGCCGGCGGAGGCCAGGACCACGGGGCCTTCGCCGTCCTTGAGGGTGATTTCGCCGTAGGGGTTGGAGATGTCCAGGATGTCGCCCACCTGGACCGTGTTGTGCAGGACGGGGGAAACCTCGCCGCCGTCGTCCAGCTTGGTGGTGAAGCTGCGGCTGGTGCCCGCATCGCCGGAGAGGGAGTATTGGCGCACCTGGCGCAGCCCGTCCGGCAGCGTCACCTTAACGCTGATGTACTGTCCGGGGAGTGCCTCGGTCACCGGGGTGTCGTCGGCGGGCTCCAGGGTGAAGGTCATGGATCCGGTTCCGGCGGGGGCCTTGGCCGCTACGCGCCACGGCATCCACATCTTGCCGTTGGCCTGGGCTGCGTACAGGCCCTTTTCGAGCTTGATCAGGGCGTCCGCCATGAGCCAGTACACCTCGGTCCAGGCTTCGGCGATTTCCGGCGTGATGACTTCGGCAAGGTCCTCGGCGATGGCTGCGAACAGGTGCTCGTAGACCACCTTGTACTGAGGCTCCGTGATGCCCAGGGAGGCGTGCCGGTGGGCGATGCGTGAAAGGACCGTCTCGGGCAGCGTGCCGGGGTTGTTCACAAGGTGGGTGGCGAACGCGGCGATGCTCCCGGCGAGGGCCTGCTGCTGGTCGCCGGAGCGCTGGTTGGAGCGGCTGAACAGGCCATCCATCAGTTCAGGGTGCGCTGCGAAGAGGCGGGCGTAGAACTTGGGGGTGATGGATCCGATCCGGGAACCGACCAGCGGCAGGGTGGCCTCAATGACGGGGCGGGACTTGTCCGAGAGCATCTGTACTCCTGAGGTTATGGCCGGGGCCTTCGTCCGGCCGGAGGAAAACTCATATTTGAAATACAAGTATTTCTGCCTCAGTTCTACACCTTGTAGAAGTTTGAAATCAAACCGGGAGTAAGCGCCCGGATAAGGGCTGTCTACAGCCCGGGGCGAAGGCCGATCATCTGGAAGACCGGTGCCATCTGGCGTGTTCCAGGCAGGTCCGCGATCACCACGGAATCGAGTTCGGCGTAGAACGCCTCGCGCGCCCGGGCCAGGGCGCCGCGGAGCTTGCACTCGTTGATCAGCGGGCAGTTGCCGGCCGGAGCCACGCAGTCGGCGGGATCGGAGCGCGTATCGAGCTCCCGCAGGATCTGCCCTACCGTGGCCTTGCGCCCGGCGGGGCTGAGCCGCGACCCGCCCGCGCGGCCACGGACCACCTCGATCAGCCCCATGCTCCGCAGCCGCGCCATGGCCTTGCTGACATGGTTGTAGGGAGTCCCGACTGAGTCGGCGATGCTCTGCGTGGTGAGCAGCGTGCCCCCCGGAACCGCCGCAAGGACCATGAGCGCGCGCAGGCTGACATCGGCGAAGGCGTTGATTTTCATCGGGCTGCCCGGTCTAGTCCACCCAGATGGCGGGCTCGCTGGCATCGGCACCCAGCTCGCCAAACTCCCAGGTCTGGGTGGTTGCGTTGGCCGCATAAGGCAGGACCGCCGCGAAAAGGGACCCGTCGCGGTGCTCGGCCGCCACGTGGATGGCGTCCGAGTCTTCCTCAACCAGCAGGATGTCGCAGACCACTGCCGCCGCGCGGAAATCGTCCCGGTTCTGCCGCAGAAGGGCATGCAGGTCCCGGATCATGGCGTCGGCATCAAAGTCGCCGTCGGTGCCCTCTTCGGCATCCGCCGGGGAGACGGCAACCAGCCGCACCTCGCCGTCGTTCTGCACGGTCAGCGCAAAGGGCAGGAACCCGCCGTTGCGCTGGAGCTGCTCCTGGGCGGCGCTGACGCCTGTGCCCAGGAGGTTTTCCAGGTCCGTTGCCGTGCCTTCCGCTACGGAGTCGCGCCAGCCCTCCTGCCCGCCGCTCCCGTCCGGGGTCCGTGCCTCACCAGCCATCCCGTGCTAGGCCCGTACGAGTTCGAGGACGCGGTCGCGGATGCGCTCCATGGTGGCGCGGTCCGTGGCCTCGGCGTTGAGCCGCAGGAACGGCTCGGTGTTGGAGGGGCGCAGGTTGAACCAGTAGCTGCCATCGTTGGCCGTGAACGTGCTGCCGTCCAGGGTGTCGATGGCGAGGTCCTCATCGGAGAAGGCCTGGCGCACGCGCTCCACCGCTGCCGGCTTGTCCTCCACCTCGGAGTTGATTTCGCCGGAGCTGACGTAGGGCTCGTATTCGCGGGCCAGTTCGGACAGCGGGCCGGACTGCTCGCCGAGCGCTGCCAGGACGTGCATGGCGGCCAGCATGCCGGTGTCAGCGTTCCAGAAGTCGCGGAAGTAGAAGTGGGCGGAGTGCTCACCGCCAAACACCGCACCTTCCTCAGCCATGACTGCCTTGATGAAGGAGTGGCCTACGCGCGTGCGCACGGCGCGTCCGCCGTCGTGCTCCACCAGTTCGGCGACGGCGCGGGACGTGAGCAGGTTGTGGATGATGGTGGGTTTTTCCTCGCCCTGGGCCTTGGCGCGGGCAATCTCACGGCGTGCCACCATGCCGGTGATGGCAGACGGCGACACGGGCTCGCCCTTTTCATCGATGACGAAGCAGCGGTCGGCGTCGCCGTCGAAGGCCAGGCCGATGTCGGCACCGTGTTCGATGACTGCGGCCTGCAGGTCGCGAAGGTTTTCCGGCTCCAGCGGGTTGGCGGGGTGGTTGGGGAAGGAGCCGTCCAGTTCGAAGTACAGCGGAACGATGTCGAAGGGCAGCTTGGGCAGCAGGGTGTCACCCAAGACAGCGGGGGTGGTCAGGCCGGCCATGCCGTTGCCTGCGTCCACTACCACCTTCAGCGGGCGTGACGCGGAAAGGTCAACCAGCTTGCGGAGGTACTCCGAGTAGTCCTTGAGCACGTCCCGGACGCTGATGGCCCCCCGGGTTGCGGCGGCGGGGATGGTGCCTTCGTTGAGGTACTGCTCCGCGCGCGCCTGGATGTCCTTGAGGCCTGTTTCGGAGGAGATGGGGACGGCGCCGGCCTTGGCCATCTTGATCCCGTTGTAGGCGGCAGGGTTGTGACTGGCGGTGAACGTGGCGCCCGCGCGGTTGAGGAAACCGCAGGCGAAATACAGTTCATCGGTGGAGATCAGGTCCAGCAGTTCCACGTTGGCGCCGCGGGCTGCAGCACCGTTCGCGAAGGCCTTGGTGAACTCCGGCGAGGAGGGGCGCATGTCCCCGCCCACGACGATGGTCTGGCCTTCGAGCTGAAGGACATCCACGAACGCTGCCCCCACTGCTTCGACGATTTCGGCGGTGATGGACTCGCCCACAATCCCACGGACGTCGTAGGCCTTGAAGGATGCCGAGAGATCAAATGTCGTTGTCTGTTCGCTAGTCACGGGCTTTATCTTACGTGGGCGGCGGCAGCGGCCAGGGAGTTTTGGCGCCACATTGGCAACAGCTGCGGCATTGCGGCGCACTTTGCGCCTTTCCACATGCAGCTCTATCCACATACCAACACCCCGCCGTGCAGCCTGTCGGAGGGTGCTGGGATACTGAATCAATGGCCGATAACCAGTACGCTTCCACGATTACCGCTACAGCAGCCGCAGCCCCGGGACGCCCGGAGGCAGCGGGGACCGGCACGCACGCCGAAGCCCTCGACGTCCTGCGCGGGTTGGTCGGGCACCCTGGGGCGGTCTTTCATGACGGGCAGTTTGAGGCCATTGAGGCACTGGTCGATGACGGGCGGCGGGCGTTGGTGGTCCAGCGCACCGGCTGGGGAAAGTCGGCCGTGTACTTCGTGGCATCCCTCCTTTTGCGTCGTCGCGGCCATGGTCCCACGCTGATCGTCTCGCCGCTGCTTGCCCTGATGCGGGACCAGGTCGCTGCTGCCGCCCGTGCGGGGGTGCGTGCCGTTGCCATCAACTCCGCCAACCAGCTGGAGTGGGACACGGTCCGGGAACAGCTGGCCGCCGACGAAGTCGACGTACTGCTGGTCTCCCCGGAACGGCTCACCAATCCGGCCTTCCGGGAAAACCAGCTGCCCGAACTGCTCAGGCGCACCGGCCTGCTGGTCATCGATGAAGCCCACTGCATCTCCGACTGGGGCCACGACTTCCGCCCCGACTACCGGAGGATCGCAGACCTCATCTCCCGCCTGCCGGAGTCCATCCCGGTGCTGGCCACCACCGCCACAGCCAATTCCCGGGTGGTGCACGACATCGAAGAGCAGCTCGGCGCCGGCGTCCTGACCATCCGGGGCTCACTGGGCCGCGACTCGCTCAGGCTGGGCGTGCTGTCCCTGCCCGATTCCAAACAGCGCCTGGGCTGGCTGCTGACGCACCTGTCCGACCTTCCGGGCAGCGGGATCATTTACACGCTGACGGTTTCGGCTGCCGAGGACACTGCCCGGCTCCTGGCCGAGGCAGGACATGACGTCCTCGCTTACACCGGCCGGACGGACCCGGCCGACCGGGAACGCGCCGAGCAATTGCTGAAGGACAACCAGGTCAAGGCGCTGGTGGCCACCTCTGCGCTGGGAATGGGCTTCGACAAGCCGGACCTTGGCTTCGTGGTCCACCTCGGCGCACCATCGTCGCCCGTGGCGTACTACCAGCAGGTGGGACGTGCCGGCCGTGGTGCGGCAAACGCCGATGTCCTGCTGCTTCCCGGCTCCGAGGACCGTGAAATCTGGCAGTACTTCGCCACCGCGTCGATGCCCTCGGAGGAGAAGGCCGCGGCCGTGCTCACCGCCCTGACCGAGGCCGGGAGCGCGCTGTCAACGGTGGCGCTGGAAGCGAGGGTGGACTTGCGCCGCACCCCGCTCGAACTGCTGCTGAAGGTCCTGTCCGTGGACGGGGCGGTGGAGCGGGTCGGCGGTGGCTGGCGGTCGACGGGCCAGCCCTGGGTGTATGACGCGGAGCGCTATCGGCGAATCGCCGAGGCCCGCGTGGATGAGCAGGACTCCATGGTGATCTACCAGGACACGGCGGGCTGCCGGATGGAGTACATCACGTCAGTCCTTGATGACGAGACGGCCAGTCCCTGCGGACGGTGTGACAACTGCGCCGGCCGCTGGTTCCCCGCCGACGTGGCTGCAGACGCTACCGCTGCGGCCAGCCAGACCCTCAGCAGGGCTGGCGGCGTCCTGGAGCCGCGCCTGCAATGGCCCAGCGGCATGGATCGGCTGGGGGTACCTGTGAAGGGGAAACTCAAGCCGGGCGAGGGCGTTGCGGAAGGACGCGTCCTGGCGCGCTTGACGGACTTGGGGTGGGGCGGGGCGTTACGGGAGTTGTTTGCCGCCGGGGCGGAGGACCGGCCCGTGGACCCTGCGATGCTGCAGGCCTGCGTTCAGGTCCTGCGGGAGTGGGGGACTGGCGACGGCCGCAACCCGGGGTGGAGCGGCGCGGGCAGGCCGGCCGCCATTGTGGGCGTTCCGTCCCGGAACAAGCCCCAGCTGGTGGACTCCCTTGCGCAGGGCATCTCCGGGATCGGGCGCATCCCTTACCTGGGCCAGCTCCAGCTGGCCCATGGCGGGCCCACGGGCGGCCGCGGCGGCAACAGTGCCTACCGGCTGGCCGGGGTGTGGGACCGGCTGGTGGTGGGCCCCGAGCTTGAAGCCGCGCTGCAGTCGGCCCCGGGCCAGACAGTGATGCTGATCGACGATCTGGCCGACAGCCGGTGGACGCTCACCGTTGCGGGGCGCGCCCTCCGCCAGGCGGGCGCGGGAGCGGTACTTCCCTTGGTCCTGGCACAGGCCGGGTAACCCCAGGCTCGCTGCGCACACGATCAGGACTCCCATCCAGGCCGGCCGCACCCCCGGAGCCGCCGGGCTGCGCGGGCGAACCCCCGGAGCCGCCAGGCTCTGCGGGCGCAGGCTGCGCGGCGGCCGGCTGGCCGGGGCGCGGCTGCTTTCGGCTGCCTTGGGCGACTGCTGCACCCGCGTGCCGTGGCAGCAGGATGCTGTCCGCAGTGCTGGCCAGCATCAGGATTGCCATGGCCATGAACGCGCCGCGGAAGGGCCCGGCAGGATCCTGGGACAGGGGCGCCACCGTCTCGAAGCTCCGGATCAGCAGGGCCGCCACGGCGATTCCCGAACCCGTTCCCAGCTGCACCAGTGTGGCGGAGACCGTGTTGGCAGAGGTCAGTTGCGCGGGCGGAATGTCCGCGTACTGGACTGACGCGTAGGCCGAAAAACCAATGGAGCGGAAGGCCCCGCTGCAGACCAGCAGGACGAACATCAGCGCTTCGGGGGTCTCTGGTGTCAGGAAGGCGCACAGGGCGAAAGTTGCCGCCGATGCAAGCGAAGCGAACACCAGCACCGCCTTGAAGCCGAACCGCCGGATCAGCGGGGTGGTGGCCGGCTTGATGCCGATGTTTCCGACGAACACCGCCGCCACCAGGACCCCGGCATGCAGCGGGGACCAGCCGAACCCGGCCTGGAGCATCAGGGGCAGCAGGAACGGGACGGAACTGATGGTTACCCGGTAAACGAACCCGCCGGTGGCCATGGCGCGGAACGTGCGGGTGCGGAAGACCTGGAGGTTGAACAATGGATGCGGGGTGCGGCGCATCCAGAGCACAGCAGCGGCCAGCGCGGCCACGCCTGCCGCTGCGCTGAGGGCTGGCCAGGGGCCGTCGGGGTGGCTGCTGGCAAGCTCGAGGCCGACCACCAGGGCCCCCACGCCCAGGGTGGTCAGCACCATGCCGGGCCAGTCCAGCCGCCGCCCGGGGTCTCCGGGCGCCACCGGGACCAGTCGCAGTGCGGCGATAAACGCTGCGGCACCCAGTGGAACGTTGACCAGGAAGATCCAGTGCCAGGACAGGTACGTGGTGAGTGCGCCGCCCACAAGGGGCGCGAGGACAGGTGCCAGGAGCCCTGGCCAGACCAGGAAGGCGGTGGCGCGCAGCAGGTCGGATTTTGGCGTTCCGCGAAGGACCACCAGCGTTCCCACGGGAACCATCATCGCGCCGCCGGCTCCCTGGGCGATGCGGCTGAGGGTCAAAGTGGCCAGGTCCTGGCTGGCCGCGCAGGCCAGGGAAGCGAGCGTGAATACTGCGATGGCCAGGCAAAAGACCCGGCGTGCTCCGAACCGTTCCGCCAGCCAGCCGCTGAGGGGAATGCCGACGGCCACAGTGAGCAGGTACGCCGTCATGGTGACGTTGACGTCGGCGGCAGGGACGGCGAAGTCAGTGGAAATGCTGGGAATGGCGGTGGTGAGGACCGTTCCGTCCAGGAATTCCATGAAGAACGTTGCCGCTACCAGGAGTGCCAGTCGCGGGTCCCACGCCGCCACGGTGCCGTCCCGTTGGTCCAAATTGCTGCTTGCCGCCATTTGTTAATCCTGCCACCGCAGGATGGGCAGACGCCCTTCCTGTCCGTTTGCTGGACAGCGCATTCCAAGCAGGCCCTGTGGTCTTTTCTATAACCCGCCATCAGCTCCTGCAGTGTTTTCTGTACCCCGCCATCAGTTCCTGCGCCGTTTGGTGCGTCCCGTCACCAGGATGCAGGCCTCACCGGCGGGCGGGAGGTGGCGGGGCGTTTCCGGGGCATACGGGCGCCGGTGGCGGGGAACGCAAAAGGCCCCGGTCAAGGACCGGGGCCAAACGCGGAGACGGGGGGATTTGAACCCCCGGTCGAGTTTAACCCCGACCCTTCATTAGCAGTGAAGTCCATTCGGCCGCTCTGGCACGTCTCCAATTGCTATTACTAGCCCACCAAGGATACGCAGATCCGGCCATGCAGTGCAAAACGGTCACCCGAAAAGTCCGCAGCCCCGCGCCGGCGGTCCGATCGGCCTACGCGGGTTGCTGTTCGGCGCGGACCATGCGGATCACCGGCAGGCCCTCCCAGTCCGCCAGGACGTCCTCGGCGCCGTCGGCAACAAAACCAAAGTGGCGGTAGAAATCGATAGCCTTGCTGTTGCCGGCAGCCACCCACAGACTCGCCGGACTGTTGTCCAGGGCGGCCTCCAGGAGCCGGCGCCCCAGGCCGAGGCCCTGGTGCGATGCCAGCAAATACAGCCCCCAGAGCTCCACGTTTCCTGACGACGGCGGTGGGTGCCCCTCCGGCGAGCCCGGCCCGGGCAGCAGCCGCACGCCGGCAAACCCCACTGGAGCGCCGTCGTCGCACGCCACCCACGCCTCGGCCGGTTGCGGCGCGTCCAGCAGCCGGCGCCAAAGCGCCAGCCGATCCGCAGGGTCCACGGCGGCAAGGAAACCGTCTGACAGCATCCCCCGGTACGTCTCCTGCCAGCACTGGTAATGCACGCGGGCCACTGCCTCTGCATCCGCCGGCCGTGCACGCCGGATTTCCAGCCGGGAACCCATCGCCGTCAGCCCGCCAGGGCCTTCCACAGGAAGTGCTGGCTGCGGGCCTGCAGCGCCGCCGCCTGCCGGTTGTCCGATGCCCCCGCATGGCCCCCTTCGAGGGCTTCATGGAACCAGACGTTCGGGATGCCCATGGCCAGCATCCGGGCTGCCATTTTGCGCGCCTGGACCGGGCCCA
The DNA here is from genome assembly GCF_058266945.1 of Arthrobacter sp. E70. Lineage (NCBI taxonomy): Bacteria > Bacillati > Actinomycetota > Actinomycetes > Micrococcales > Micrococcaceae > Arthrobacter > Arthrobacter sp. E70. The sequence continues at coordinate 159,614 of NZ_JBYQFR010000009.1, forward strand.
CCCTGTCGTCGGAGGTCGCCGTCCAAATGAACGTTTCCGGATACTCGACCGCATCCTTCAGCAGGTGATAAGGCGAGAACGTCCGGATGTACTCCCACTCCGCGGGAACGTCGGGGTCGCCGTACTCCGCGATCCACGAGTGCCCTGCCGAAAGCCGGGTATAGCGGCGCATGTCCAGCAGCGGCACTCCGCAGGAGACCGCCCTGAACAGTTCCGGATACCGGGTGAGCATGTTCCCTACCAGGAGCCCTCCGTTGGATCCGCCCACGCAGCCCAGCCGCCGCGGCGACGTGACCCCGCGCGCGATCAGGTCGCGGGCCACAGCCGCGAAGTCCTCGTACGCCTTGTGCCGGTTCTCCTTCAGCGCGGCACGGTGCCACGCCGGCCCGTATTCACCACCGCCGCGGATGTTCGCCACCACGTACACGCCGCCGCGCGAGTGCGGAGCCTTCCCGTCGCTGCCATCGGATAACGTGGTCCGCCGTTCCAGCCACGCCCTGCCAATGGTGCCGCTGTAGGCCGGGGTCCGGGAGACTTCGAACCCGCCGTAGCCGGACAGCTGGGTGGGGTTCTGGCCGTCCAAGGCAAGGCCACGGGGGGCGATCTGGAAGTACGGGACCCGGGTCCCGTCGTCGGAAACGGCGAAGTGCTGCTCCACCTCGTAGTTGCCGTCCGCGAAGAACGACGGCGACGTCTTCACCACGGCGTGCCGGCTCACCACGCCGGACGTCCCGGCGCCGTCCTGCTGCAGGCCGTCCCGCTCGAGGGTTCCCCGCATAAGGGTGGTGGGCGTGGTGAAGCCTGTGGCAACCAGCCAGAAGTCGTCACCCGCGCCGCCATCGGCCGGAGCCTCATCCTCGTCGTCCACGGCATAGGCGTTCACATCATGCAGCGGCGGGCACGCGTCCAGGACAGTAGAATCCCAGGCGCTGCCCGAACCGCCCGGGGTGCCGGAGGAGGTGTCTGGATCCAGGACGCGGATCTCGGAGGAGACGTCTTTGAGCAGGTTCAGCAGCAGGAAGTTCCGGGTCCAGCTCCAGGACTGCAAGGACGTGGCGCGGTCCGGAGTGAAGAGCACCTTGATGTCCCGGTTGCCGGCAAGGTAGTCCTCGAAGTTCGCGGCGAGCAGTGACCCTGCAGGGTAGGTGGTGCCGTCCAGCGCCCAGTCCTGCTGCGGCCGGAACAGCAGCCACTCCCGGTGGGCGCTGGCGTTCACGTCCGTGGGGACGTCGATGGCCACCCAGGAGCCGTCGCGGAGGACGAAGTTGGTGCGGTTGAAGAAGTCGATGTAGTCCACGGCAAAGGTGCGCTCGAAGCCCGGCGTGGAGTCGTGTGCCACCGCGGCCATCATGTGGTTCTCGGGCACTTCGAAGAGCAGCGGCGCCCCGGCGAGCGCTTCACCGCGCTTCAGCGTAACCGCGGTGCGGGCGTAGGAGGACGCCGTTTTGGGCAGCCCGTCGGCGGTGGAGGCGACCAGCAGCGTGTCCGCATCCAGCCACGACACGTTGCCCTTCGCCGTCGGCAGGTCGAAGCCGCCCTGCGCGGGGTCAACGAAGCCGCGCGCTTCGACCTCGAACTCCCGGTAACGGTTTGCGTCGCCGCCGTCGGGGGAGAGGGCAATCAGCGCACGCCGGTAGGGCTCGCCGGCGACTGGCCGCAGGAAGGTGGCCCCGTGGAAGACCCACTCTTGGCCTTCCTCAGCCGACAGCGCGTCGACGTCCAGCAGGACGTCCCACTCCGGGGAGTCTGTGCAGTAGCTTTCCCACGTGGTCCGGCGCCACAGGCCCTTGGGGTTCTGCCGGTCCTTCCAGAAGTTGTAGTACCAGTCGCCGCGTTTGCCCACCATGGCGATCCGGTCGGTGGAGTCCAGCACCTCGAGGATGCTGTTTTCCAGGCCCGCGTACTCGGCGTCCACGAGCAGGTCCTCGGTGCGTGAGTTTTGTTCCCTGACCCAGGCCAGCTGCTCTTCGCCGTAGATCTCCTCCAGCCAGACGTTCTCATCCACCGGTTCCGGAGCCGTCCCGGTGGAAGCGGTGCCGGACGTGTCCTGGCCGGGAACGGGGCTGGACGCTGAATCAGCTGCAGTGGTGGTCATGCGCCCCATCCAAACAACTCCGCCTGGGGCTGGCAAGTCAAGCCCCGGGCGCATCGGCCGCCTCCAGCCCGTACGCTGGATGCCGTGGAATTAACGCAGAGCATCCGGGCCGTCATCATCGGCGCCGGCCCCCGCGGCACCAGCGTGCTGGAGCGGCTGCTCGCCCACATGGCTGCGGCCAACGCATCCGCTGCCCGGCAGGCCACTCTCCATGTCGACGTCGTGGATCCCTACCCTGCGGGTCCCGGGCATGTGTGGCAGCCCGGGCAATCCAGGCTGTTCCTGATGAACACCCAGTCCTTCTACCCCACGCTGGTTCCGCAGGACCCCGCGCTGCCCGCACCGGTTGCCGGCACCCCGTTCGACCAGTGGCGGGAACGCCAGCAGCGCGAGCCCCTGCCGTCCCTCACTGCCGATGAGCTGGCAGAGCTGGCCGTGCTGCAGTCCAATGATTTCCCCAGCCGCGCGCTGTACGGCCGCTATCTCCAGTCCACGCTGGCGGACCTGCTCGAAAAGGCGCCCGACGGCGTCAGCATCGACTTCCACGAAACGACCGCTGAATCGGTGCGCCGGCTCCCGGACGGAACGTTCGACGTCGGCCTGCCCACCGGAGCCGCGATCCGCGCCGATTCCGTAGTGCTCGCCCTGGGCCACATCCCGTCCCGGCTTAACCCCGAACAGCGCGAGCTGCAGGCCGCCGGCGGCCAGCTGGGACTGCAGTACTTTCCCCCTGCAGTCCCCGCGGATGTGGACTGGGCCCGGATTCCTGCGGGCGAACCGGTCCTGGTCCGGGGAATGGGGCTGAATTTCTTCGACACGATGGGGCAGCTGACGGAGGGCCGTGGCGGAAAGTTCGTCGCCAAGGGCAATCGGCTCGAGTACGAACCGTCCGGCCAGGAGCCCCGCATCGTCGCCGCTTCCCGGCGGGGAACACCGTACCGGGCCAAGGCGGAACAAGCTGGCTACTACGCTTCTTCGCTCACCCTGCGATACCTCACGGAGGCGGCCCTGGAACGGCTGGCCACCGCCGGGATTCGGCCCTCGTTCGACCACGACCTGTGGCCGCTGCTGCACCGTGACGCGCTCTGGGCCTACTACTCCACCCTGGTGCGCTCGCAGCCTGGAGCGGTGCCGGACGCACCTGCGTTCCTGGCCGCCCTGGAAGAAGCGTTGCACCCGCATGCGCACAGCGCCGCCAACTGGGAGGACGGCGTCGAAAGCGTCCTGGCCGTCCACGTCGGCCCCCGGCACCGCCTGGACCTGCCGGGCCTGGCCGCTCCCCTTGCCGGCCGCACCTTCGCCTCGCGCGGCGAGCACGACGCCGCGGTAGTAGAGTTCCTGCTCGACGACGCCCGGCGCTCCGCGCTCGGCGAGGATGATCCCGTCAAGATGGCCATCGGCGCCCTGCACCACGGACGTGCCGTCCTCAAGACGGCAGTGGCCGACGGCGGCATCACCGACGAATCATGGGTCGCCGGCCTGCGTGGCTGGTTCGAGTCATTCGTTGAGGGCCTGGCCAGCGGGCCGCCGGCGCTGCGCTCCGAGCAGCTCGCCGCACTGGCACGGGCAGGGGTTGTCAGCTTTGTGGGGCCTGATCCAAAATTCGCCGTGGACCGGAAGGCAAGGATGTTTACAGCGTCCTCGCCATGGGTTGCCGGTCCGCCGGTGACCGCCCGGACCATGGTGGAGGCCCTCGCGCCGGGCAACCGGGTCTCGGCCAACGATTCTCCCGTCCTGGAACAGTTGCTGGCGGACGGCCTGGTGCGGCCGCGGCTCATGATGACGGCCGAGGGTGCCCCCGTGCAGTCCACCGGCCTGGACGTGCTGCCCCACCCGTACCGCCCGGTAGGGAGCAACGGGTCTGTCACGGAAAACCTGTACGTGCTGGGACTGCAGCTGTCCTCATCGCAGTGGGGGACCGCCATTGCAGCCGAGGCCATCCAGCCGGGCAGCCCGGTGTACCGCAGCGGCCAGCGCACCCTCCGCGACGCCGACGAGATCGCCGCCGCCATTCTCGCCCAGTGACGTCGGCCGCTTCCCGACGCGCAATCCGTCCATTCCCTGACGCCGCGGTATGTGCGCTGCACCAGGGAATGAGGCGTCCGCCCTACTTGCCCTGTTCGGGCACAGGCTGGATGATCCTGAAGATGGCACCGGTGGGGTCGGCGAGCTGGGCGACCCGGCCGAAGTCCGAGTCCGAGGGGCCGTCCTGCAGGGCAGCACCCATGGCCGTGGCCCTTTTGACCGTGGCATCCGTGTCCTCCACCGCAAAGTAGACCAGCCAGTGCGAGGGGATGTTTTCCGGCAGGTAGCCCGATGCGTCCATGATGCCGGCCTGTGCCGTCATGCCTGAGCCCATGGTGGTGTAACGGAATTCCGGGGTGTCGCTCAGTACCTCGGTTTCCCAGCCGAACACGTCCTTGTAGAACCGGACGGCGGCGTCGTAGTCCCTGGCATGGAGTTCGTGCCAGGCGGCGGCGCCGGGTTCGGCCACGAGCTCGTAGCCGAGCATTTCGCGCGGCTGCCAGACACCTACGGCGGCGCCGGTGGCATCGCCGAAGATGGCCATCTGACCCTGCTCGGGGACATCCATCGGAGGTACGTAGATCTGCCCGCCGTTGGCCTCAACTGCTTTGGCGGTGGCCGCGGCGTCGTCCACCCGAAGGTAGGTGGACCAGGCGTCCGGCGCGCCGGCCTGGGAATCGTCCTTCTTCATCATCCCGGCGACAGGGCGCCCGTCTTTCGTGGCCGTGACGTAGCCACCGTACTTTTCGTCGTCGCCGGTCTCGTACTCCCAGCCGAACAGCTCGGCGTAGAACCGCCGTGCGCCGGCAACGTCCGTAGTCATGAGGTCGATCCAGCAGGGTGCGCCGGGAGTGGGTACGGGGCTGGGCATGGAAGTCTCCTCGTAGTGTGCGCGGGCGTGCGGTGGCCTTCGGGATGAAACACCCTGACCCTATTGACCGGGTCTGACACTTTCAAGGGGTGCGGGAAAAACAAAACCCCCGGCGGCCAAGTGCTGGCTGCCGGGGGTTTCCTGCGCGGAAGGTAAGAGATTCGAACTCTTGGTACGGGGTTACCGCACACTGGTTTTCAAGACCAGCTCCTTCGGCCGCTCGGACAACCTTCCTCAGCTAGTAGTGTTTCATAGGCACTTGCCTGCAACAAAACAGGCCCACTGAAGGTGTCCGGTACACGCTGGTTGCAGGCCGGCAGTTTGAGTCAGGAACGGGAGAGATCCATGAAAGCCGTCTATATAACAGAGCCGGGCGGCCCGGAAGTCCTGGAAGTCCGGGACGTTGACGCCCCGGTCCCCGGCCAGGGCGAAGTGCTGATTGATGTGGTGGCGGCAGGCCTGAACCGCGCCGACGTCCAGCAGCGCCGGGGTTTCTATCCGCCCCCGCCGGGCGCCTCCGAAATCCCCGGCCTGGAGGTATCCGGGCGGATCGCGGGTTTTGGGCCGGGTGTGAGCAAGCCTTTCTCAATCGGGGACAAGGTTGTCGCACTGCTGGCCGGCGGTGGTTACGCCCAGCAGGTGGCTGTGCCTGCGGAGCAGGTGCTGCGGGTTCCCGACGGGGTTGACCTGGTGACGGCGGCATCGCTTCCCGAGGTGGCGGCAACCGTCTATTCCAACCTCGTGATGACTGCCCAGCTGCAGCCCGGCGAGACCGTGCTCATCCATGGGGCCACGGGCGGTATCGGCACGATGGCCATCCAGTTGGCCAAAGCGCTCGGTGCCAGGGTGGCCGCTACCGCCGGCTCCGACGAAAAGGTCAGCACAGCCAAGGCGTTCCTGGGGGCGGACATCGCCATCAACTATGCCGAGGAGAGCTTCCCCGAAAGTTTGCGCCGCCAGAATGGCGGCAAGGGCGCGGACGTGATCCTGGACGTGGTGGGGGCCAAGTACCTGCCGCAAAACGTGGATGCTTTGGCCGAGTATGGCCGCCTGGTGGTGATTGGCCTGCAGGGAGGCACCAAGGGCGAGCTGGACCTGGGGCTGCTGCTGAAGAAGCGGGCGGCCGTAGTGGCCACGGCCCTCCGTCCCCGGCCGGTGGCGGAAAAGGGTGCGATCATGGCTGCGGTGCGGGATGGCGTCTGGCCGTTGGTGGCCGACGGCACTATCCGTCCATTGGTGGCCAAGACTTTTCCCTTGGACCAGGTCCGTGCGGCGCACCGCTACTTCGACAGCGGGGACCACGTGGGCAAGATCCTGCTGGTCATGTAGATACTCAGTATTGGCGTCCTGCTTCCTTGCAGGCTACGCTTGTCCATACGCGGTATGCACAGGTCTTGGGTGCCTGTGCATGCCGGTAACGGCTAAGCCCGGGGGAGCCATATGTCGATTCGCCACAGCCTCCTCGCCCTGCTGCAGGACCAGCCGCGATACGGCTACCAGTTGCGGGTCGAGTTCGAGAGCCGGACCGGGGCCACCTGGCCCCTGAACATCGGCCAGGTCTACACCACGCTGGACCGGCTGGAGCGGGACGGCCTTGTCGCAAAGAAGGGCGACGACGGCGAGGGGCACGTGGTCTACAGCATCACTGCCGCCGGCAAAGCGGAGGTGCAGAATTGGTTCGCCGCCCCCGTGGAGCGGAACAACCCGCCGCGCAACGAACTCGCCATCAAGCTCGCGCTCGCCGTCACGATTCCCGGCGCGGACGTCCAGGCCATCATCCAGTCGCAGCGCGTGGCATCCATCCGGGCCCTGCAGGATTACACCAAGGCCCGCAGGGACTTGGCGGGAAACCAGCGTGCGGCCGAAACCGCGTGGCTGCTGGTCCTGGATTCCCTGATTTTCCAGACTGAGGCGGAGGTCCGCTGGCTGGACCTGTGCGAGGCCCGGATGGTCCAGCAAGCACAGTCCGGGTAGGCATTACGTCACAAAATTGGGTCTTTTTGATGGCCAGGATCAGGCCTACGGTGGGTGCAGAAGCCGCCCGCCGGGTGGCGGAACCTACGGAGGAACGTTCATGACAACCCATGTTGCTGACTGCAGTGTCACGAACTGCTCGTTCAATGACCACACCAACTGCAACGCGGCCGCCATTACGGTGAGCGGCGCCGAGAACCACGCGCACTGCGCCACCTTTATCGAAACCGGAATCCACGGCGGCCTGCCCAAGGTGCTGGCCGACGTCGGGGCCTGCCAGCGCGCCGAGTGCGTCCACAACGACCACCTGATGTGCAATGCGCCCGAGGTCCATGTTGGGCCGGGCGCCGACAACGCGGACTGCCTCACCTACGCCCACGCCTGACATCGCCTGGGCTGGGGTGGATACCAAGGCTCCCGTTCGGAACACCGGACGGGAGCCTTCCGCTTGCCGCCACCGCCGTCGTCATTGACATCCGTCCGCGACCTCATTCGTCGACGCCCCGCCGCCGTTCACCGCAAGGGCCCGGCGCCACGCCGCCTTTGGGGTTTCCGCAAGGCTACCCGTTGGTAGGGTGCCGGATAGCAGAAGTGGGAAAACTCTCAAGGAGGAGACATGGCCGGAGTGCCTGACCAACGGAAGAACGGATCCCGGGCGGAGGGCGGGCTGGCCACAGACCCGAACCTTCCCCCGGCCGCCGTGGACGAAGCAAGGCTTGAAGCCGAAGACCGGAAATGGACGCCGGGCAAGATCGCCCTGTGGGCTGCCATTGCCCTGCTGGGCGGCGTCGCCTGGTTCATGCTGGCGATCGTCCGCGGTGAAACCGTCAACGCCATCTGGTTCGTCTTCGCCTCGGTCTGCACCTACCTGATCGGCTACCGCTTCTACTCCAAGGTGATCGAGCGGTACATCACCAGGCCTGATGACCGCCGTGCCACCCCTGCCGAGTACAAGGCGGACGGCAAGGACTACGTCCGCACTGACCGGAACGTCCTGTTCGGCCACCACTTCGCCGCCATCGCCGGGGCGGGCCCGCTGGTGGGCCCGGTCATCGCCGCCCAGATGGGCTACCTGCCCGGCACCATCTGGATCATCGTGGGTGTCGTCTTTGCCGGCGCTGTGCAGGACTACCTGGTGATGTTCTTCTCCATGCGCCGCGGCGGCCGGTCCCTGGGCCAGATGGCCCGCGAGGAACTCGGCGTCATCGGCGGCACCGCCGCTCTCATTGCGACGCTCCTCATTATGGTGATCATCGTGGCCATCCTGGCGCTCGTCGTCGTCAATGCCCTGGGGGAAAGCCCGTGGGGCGTGTTCTCGGTGGGCATGACCATCCCCATCGCCCTGTTCATGGGTGTCTACCTGCGCTTCCTGCGGCCGGGCAAGGTCATGGAGGTCTCGATCATCGGCTTCGTCCTGCTGATGGCAGCCATCATCGGCGGCGGAATGGTGGCCCAGACCGAGTGGGGCGCCACCGTGTTCCACCTGGACAAGGTGACCATCGCCTGGGGCCTGATCATCTATGGCTTCATCGCCGCCATCCTGCCCGTCTGGCTGCTGCTGGCACCGCGTGACTACCTCTCCACCTTCATGAAGATTGGCGTGATCGTCATGCTCGCGCTGGCCATCGTCGTGGTCCGGCCCGAGGTCAGCGTCCCGGCCTTCAGCGAATTCGCCAGCCGCGAGAACGGGCCGGTGTTCTCGGGTGCGCTGTTCCCGTTCCTGTTCGTCACCATCGCCTGCGGCGCCCTGTCCGGGTTCCACGCCCTGATCTCCTCCGGCACCACCCCCAAACTGGTGGAAAAGGAACGGCAGACCCGGTACATCGGCTACGGCGGCATGCTGATGGAATCCTTCGTGGCCATCATGGCCCTCGTGGCGGCCATCTCGATCGACCGCGGCCTGTACTTCGCCATGAACGCCCCCGCCGCCCTCACCGGGGGAACCGTTGAAACGGCGGCCACCTGGGTGAACAGCCTGGGCCTGGCCGGCGTCAACCTCAGCCCGGACTTGCTGTCTGAGACAGCCCGGAACGTGGGTGAGCAGAGCATCGTGTCCCGGACCGGCGGCGCCCCCACCCTGGCCGTGGGGCTGGCGCACATCATGCACCAGTTCGTCGGCGGGACGGCGCTGATGGGCTTCTGGTATCACTTCGCCATCATGTTCGAGGCATTGTTCATCCTGACCGCCGTGGACGCCGGTACCCGCGTTGCGCGTTTCATGCTGCAGGACTCGATCGGCAACTTCGTCCCGAAGTTCAAGGAAGCGTCCTGGCGTCCCGGTGCCTGGCTCTGCACTGCCGTCATGGTGGCCGCCTGGGGCGCCGTGCTGCTGATGGGCGTCACCGACCCGCTGGGCGGCATCAACACCCTGTTCCCGCTGTTCGGTATTGCAAACCAGTTGCTGGCTGCCATCGCCCTGGCCGTATGCCTGGCCATCGTCGCCAAGCGCGGGACCTTCAAGTACCTCTGGATCGTGGCCCTGCCGCTGGCCTTCGCCGCGGTGGTCACCATCACGGCCAGCTACCAGAAGATCTTCTCGCCCGTCCCCGCCGTCGGGTACTTCGCCAACAACGCGGCCTTCAGCAAGGCGCTGGCGGACGGCAAGAAGGAATTCGGCACCGCCAAGACGGTCGCTGCCATGGAAGCGGTGGTCCGCAACACGGCCATCCAGGGCTGGCTGTCCGTGATCTTCGTGGTCCTCAGCATCATCGTGATTGCGACGGCGGTGCTCGCCACCGTCAGGGCGTTCCGTAACAGGGCGGCCGGCATCGCCACCACTGACAACGAGGACGCGTTCGTTCCGTCGCGCGTCTTCGCGCCCGCCGGGCTGGTGCCGACGGCCGCCGAACGCGAGCTTGCCGCCGAATGGGACAAGCTGCCCGCAGGCGCCCGGCTTGAACGGACCAGGCACTGATGGCTGCCGGGATCGCCGCGGTTGCCAATGGCTTCCGTGGCTTCGCCCGCTACCTCAGCGGGGTCATGGGCGCCGACGCCTATGCCAAGTACCTGGAACACCACAGGGCGGCGGGGCACCGCGAACCACCCCTGACCGAACGCCAGTTCTGGCGGGACCGCACGGACCGGCAGGACAATAATCCGCAGGGCAGGTGCTGCTGATTGAGCCTGCAGCGGACAAGTGGCCCGAGGGGCTTCATCAGGGGCTTCGGGCGGACCGCCCATGAGAGTATGAACGCATGAGCGATCCCAAAGACACTCAGGAAGCTGAGGACCTCCCGGTAGAAGGCACGCCCATCGACGACAGCCAGGAACCCCTCCAGGGCCCGGCCTCGCCGGACGGCAAGCCCCGCGGCAGCGCCCTTCAGGACCTGGTGGACGAGCCTGCCAAGGTAATGCGGATCGGCACCATGATCCGCCAGCTCCTCGAAGAAGTGAAGTCCGCGCCCCTGGACGACGCCGCCAGGGGCAGGCTCGCTGCGATCCACGAGCGGTCCATCAAGGAGCTCGAGGACGGGCTGGCGCCGGAGCTGGTGGAGGAACTGGACAGGATCAGCCTGCCTTTCTCCGACGACGCCACTCCGTCCGACGCTGAACTCCGCATCGCCCAGGCACAGTTGGTGGGCTGGCTGGAGGGCCTCTTCCACGGCATCCAGACCGCCATTGCGGCCCAGAACGCAGCCAGGGAACACGCCGCTGCCCAGCTGCAGCTGCGCCAGCTGCCACCGGGCACCATGATCGCGCCCGGCGTCGTCATCGGGGAAAACGGTGAGCCTCAGCGCGCCCCGGCCGGGGCCCGGCCCGGACCCCCTGCAAAGTCCGGCCAGCGTGAAGACCCGGACCACGGTCCGGGCCAGTACCTGTAGGTTCCGCTTGGGCTTTTTCAGCGCCGCCAGGCAGGGGCGGAAGGATGACGCGGAACTGGGCAAGGGATTGTGGCGCCGTGCGCACGACCGCTTCCACCGGGGACTGGACCGCTTCCACCAGGTGCTGGAAGGCGTGGAGGACGACCAGCTGTACGGCGAGCTGGTGGACATTGCCAATGAACTGGCCGCTCTCCTGCAGCGGGTCAGGGCAGTGTGCGTGGAGGCGCAGCGGCGGGCGCCCAGCGAGGGACTGGATATTCCCGCGGGGCTCTCAGACGTGCACCGGTCCCTGTCCAAGGCCGGAAATTCGCTCGCGGCCACGGCGGAAGCGGCAGCCATGCTGCGGCTCGCCGTGGGGCCCGTGCCCGTGGGTGCGGCTTCGGTGCGGCGCCGGGCGGAGGCAGTGTTCCAGCAGGTGACCGACGCCGAACGGCAGCTTCACGGGTAGTAGTTGCGTTCGCGGCAGGAAATATTCCCGTTTCGGCGGGGCAATCCGGGTGTTAAGCGTGTGGCTGACAGGACGCCAAATGGGGCCGTGGGGCTGCCGGTCTTTGGCACGATGAATGCATGACTCTTTCACCTACCTTGACTTTCAATGACGGAAACACGATCCCCCAGCTTGGCTACGGTGTGTGGCAGGTTGAGGATGACGTGGCCGAAAAGGTCGTCCGCCAGGCGTTCGAGGCCGGCTTCCGCCACATCGACACCGCCAAGATCTACGGAAACGAGGCAGGCGTAGGCCGGGCCATTGCCAGCTCCGGGCTTTCCCCGGAACAGATCTTCATCACCACCAAGCTGTGGAACGCGGACCAGGGCTACGAGTCGACGCTTGCCGCCTTCGAGGAATCCATGGACCGGCTTGGCCTGGAAACCCTGGACCTCTACCTGATCCACTGGATGCAGCCCAAGCAGGACAAGTATGCTGACACCTGGAAGGCGCTGATCGAACTCCAGAAGCGCGGCCGCGTCAAGTCCATTGGTGTCTCCAACTTCACCATCGAGGGCCTGCAGCGCCTCATCGACGAAACGGGTGTGGTTCCGGCCATCCACCAGATCGAACTGCACCCGTACTTCAGCCAGCGTGAACTGCGCGAGTTCGGTGCCGCCAACGGCATCCTCACCCAGGCCTGGTCCCCGCTGGGCCAGGGCGGCGAGCTCCTGCAGGATCCCGCGGTAGCGTCCGTGGCCGCCAAGCACCAGGCAACCCCTGCCCAGGTGGTTATCGCCTGGCACCTGGCCATCGGCAACGTGGTGATCCCCAAGTCCGTCACCGAGTCCCGCATCAGGGAAAACTTCGCAGCCCTTGAGGTGGCCCTGGACGCGGAGGACGTTGAGGCGATCAACGCCCTGGACAAGAGCGCCAGCGGCGAGGGCCGCATCGGCCCCGACCCCGCGGTTTCCGACTTCGCGTAACAAGCAGGCGGTCCGGGGCCTGGCTCAGCCCAAGACCTCGCCAACAGCCCGCACTGCCGGCATATGCCCGGCAGTGCGGGCTTCGGCTCTTAAGCCCCGGCTTCCTGCCTCGCGGCGGATACCGTTCAGGCGGCGGCCTGGACCTGCTGTACGGCCACCGCATCCACCACTGCCCAGCTGTCTTCACCGTGGCAGTGCCGCTTGGCGAACCGTTCCGCCTCTTCGAGGGTCTCAAAGATCTCCGACCGGGCGCGGCCGCAGTCGGCGTCGAAATACGTGACGTGAAATTCCTGTGTGGGTTCCATGAATCCAGTCTGCAACCGGGGTCTGACAATCCATGGAATCAGCGTCGCGTGTTGCGGGACGCCGGCCCATCTTCACCCGCTGGAGCCCCCACTCTCAGCGTGAGCGCCGCCAGCGCAAGCATCTCAAGCCCGGTCCACACCAGCGTCCCGCCCCAGACCTCGGGGGAGAAGCTGAGGGCGCCGTCGCGCAGTGCCACTCCCGCGAAGTACGGTGCCCAGAACACCATGGGGCAGAGGGCCACCGCTGCCATGATCCTTGCGGGGCGGTCCGGGGCGGGGCGGACCACGGCCCACACCACGCCAACCAGGACCGCGCCGGCCAGGGCCGCCGGGACCAGCCATGCATCCCGCAGCGCCACCATGACCTGCAGTGCCACGGCGGGGACCAGCGCCATGGCGGCGACCACCACGGCGTGCAGGCGCCAGCGCAGCGTCAGCAGCAGGACGGGCACGAAGACCACGGCCGTTGAAACGAAGAACGTTGCCAGGGACACCATGATGCTCGAGGACGTCGGGGGCGCCACCAGGGGCGGCGAACCGGGAACGTTGATGTAGGTCTGGACCAGCCCGTGGCGCGCGAAGACCGCGAACTCCTGCAGGATGAAAGCCGCAACCATGCCGGCGAGCAGGGCGCTGGTAACGGCGGGCACCAGCCGGGTCCAGGGCCGCACCGGCGATTGCCAGGCAGCGGAGAAAGGCGCACCGAGGATGAGGAAGCCGCCGGTGGCCAGTCCCAGATGGGACGGGCTGAACAGGGCGCTGATGCCCTGCTCAATTCCGAACGCCGAGTGCCAGGCGAAGTCGGCCACCCCGGAAACCAGGAACAGGACCACGCCTGCAGCGGCGGCCCCGTAGCCTGCGGGCACCGCCCCGGCCCATCCCACGCCGGCGGCATGCCGGCGCCAGGTCAGCGCTGCGATCCAAAGGGCGCAGGCGGCGAAGCCCGAATAGAGGACCGCATGCCACGGGGTGAAGAACGTCTCGAGGTCGCGGAGGTTGTTGTGCGCCCAGCCGTCCACGTAGGTCCCCGTGAGGAGCCAGAGACCGGCGGCGAGGGTGATGGCGTCTTCAACGGCCGTGGTGGGGCCGTGGACTGATACCGGCGGAATCGCAAAGGCATGAGCTGCTGCGGCGTCCATAGCTCCACAGTAGGTCGCACCGCTGTCCGTGGCGAGGGGTGATCTTCCCGGGGCATGGGACCGGATGGCGTCAGCTGCCCAGCCGGAGAACGCGCTCCTGGGCCAGCATGGCGGTGTGGCCGGCCTTGTCTGCTGCCCGTGCCGCCTGCTTTGCCTCGGCGGATCTCGCGGCCAGCTGTTTCCGCGCCCGGTCCAGCTCTTCTTCGGCGGCCTTGAGCCGCTCCCGCAGCCCGGCCGTTTCCTGCTGCAGCGCCGAGATTGCAGCGCGTGCTTCCTCCGCCTGGTCCTGCAGTTCCGCTGCAAGGCGCACCGTTTCAGCCTCGTCGGCCTGTGCCTGGGCGAGGGCCGCCTTGGCCCGCTCCACCGCGGGGGGCGACACCGGCCGCGGAGCCTGCCTGACTGCCTCGAGCCGGGGCTTGGCGGGCTTTGGCCGGGAAGCGCGCTCCGCCGTCGTACGCTTCTTTGCCTCCGTTCCCGGCGCCGGCTGGGGAACCGGGGGAGGGGAGGCGACGGCGGGCAGCATCGCCGGCAGGGCCACGGCACCGTCAAGGTCCACGGCGTTGACGCCGTCGGCCGAGAGGACCTTCAAGAGGCGGCCGCTGATGACTGCTGATGCGGCTCCCTCGTCAGCGGTCAGGGCCCGCAGCGTCTCCTCCACGTCCGTGGCCATCGCGTCGCTGATTGCGCGGCCCTGCTCCTGGGCCACTGCCCGGGTGGTGTCGACGGCGGCGGCCAGCAGGGTGCGGCGCTCGCGTCCCAGCTCACGGAGGGCCGCAGCGTCGAGGGACCCCTGGGCCGCACGCATCCTGGCGCCCAGGCCTGCGAGCCCGTCCAGGACGTCCGGCCGCTGCCGTGCGAGCATGTTGACGGCCCAGGCAGCCACCGAGGGTTTCGGCAGGGCCCGGACGCCGGCAGCAAGTTCCTTATCCTGTCCGGCAGCTTCCTTGGCCGCGGCAGCCCGGGACGTAATGAAGTCCTCCAGCGGAACGGCGTAGAGCCTGTCCGCGATGCCAGCCAGGGCTTCGTCTTCCATGCCGCCATCTTAGGTCGCGGGCAGCCGCAGTCCGCACCGGCCTCTTGTGCCCTGTTGCTCATCCGCTGGTAGGGGTATCTTGCTCGGATGGAGGATTCATATCAGGTCATCGTGGTGGGTGGCGGTTTCGCCGGAACCACCGCCGCTGAGGAGCTAGGCCGCAAAGGCATCCGCGTCCTGCTGATCGACGCGAACAGCTACCGCCAGTTCCAGCCGCTGCTGTACCAGGTGGCGGCATCGCAGATCGGCGTCTCGGCAGTGGCGCGGCCGCTGCGTGCGGAGTTCCGCCGGATCAGCAACGTGCGGGTCCTGACCGCAGAGGTGACGGCTATCGATGCCGCCAACCGCACGGTCACTACCGGGGACGGGTCCACCTACCGTGCGCGCATCCTGGTCATCGCCGCCGGGGCTGTGCCCAACTACTTCAACACCCCTGGTGCTGACGAGCACGCCTATCCGCTGTACTCGGTGGCCGACGCGACGCGGCTCAGCGCTGCCATCACCGCCGTCCTGGATGAAGCCGACCGCGAACCCGGGGAGACGGCAGACGTGATCGTGGTGGGCGGCGGCCCCACGGGCGTGGAGACTGCCGGTGCGTTGGCAGAGAACGTCAAATACCTGGTGCCGAAGTACTTTTCCGGGGGCCTCGCTGCCCGCTGCCACGTGCACCTGGTGGACATGGTGCCCAACGTGCTCGCTGCTTTCTCGGAAAAATCCCAGGCGTACACCCGTGACCGCCTGACCAAACTCGGCGTGCAGCTGCATATGGGCCATGCCGTGAGCGAAGTCCGGCCGGACGGTGTGACCCTCAAGGACGGGACCGTCATTCCTGCCCGGATCGTGGTCTGGGCAGGTGGGCTCCAGGCGGGGCGCATCATCGCCGAATCCGGCCTGCAGCAAGGGAAGGGCGGACGGATCGACGTGCAGCCGGACCTCACGGCACCCGGCGTGGAAGGCGTGTACGTCCTTGGTGACGCCGCCAACATCACCGACGCCGCCGGCAACAAGCTACCCCAGCTGGGATCGGTGGCCCAACAGTCCGGCAAATGGGCTGCGCGCAATATCCATGCCGATCTCACCGGCGGTGCCCGGGAGGCGTTCCGATACTGGGACAAGGGGTACATGGCGATGGTGGGACGCGGCGCTGCCGTGGCCGAGATGGGGCGGCGGCGCCTCCAGCTCCAGGGCCCGCTGGCGTTCGTGTCGTGGCTGGCGGTCCACCTGGCCCTGCTGCCCGGGTTCCAGCAGAAGGTGCGCGCCCTCTTTTCCTGGGCCAACGGTTACCTGACCCACAGTCCGGCACAGGTGGTGGTCGGCAGGCCCGACTAGCGTTGCTTTTCGAAAGCCAGGAGGTGGCCCGCCACGGTCCACCCCGCCCCCTCGTAACGGGGAGCATCGGCAGGCGGGACCACCATGTGCGCCTACCCGGCGCCGTGCAGGAACGTCTCTTCAGCCATCGTGGCGAATATGGCCCGTTGGAAGCCCTCCTGTTCCGGTCCTTCGGGAAGTTCGGTGATGGCCACCACCGCGAAACCGTCCCGGACGTGGATGCGTCCCTTGGCCACGGCCGATCGAAAATGGTGATTTCGACGGCGTCGTACGTCTCCATGGGTGCCTGGGGCCACCTGCGGGGTGTCCGGAAGTCCCGCCTCTACGTCCAGTTCCGCCGTGGGAGCCATGAGCAGGATGCACGGGCCCAGGAGGAGCCGGTCAGGGCAGGTGCTGGAAAGAGTTTCCTCCCGCCAGCAGCTTGTCCAGTGCCTGTCGAACGCCTTCGGCGGTTCCGCCGCCGGGGTGGTTGCCGTGGCAGATGACGATGTCCCCCGCCTTGGCCCGGCCCACTTCCCGGGCGACGACGGCGGCAGGGAAGGTGGCGCCGCCGTCGCCGTTGACGCTGAAGCCCGCCGGCCTTACGCCCAGGGCGCGAAGGATGTCCGCGGCGACGTCGTCCATGTACGCCGTGCCGGGGCGGAAGTACCGGGGACGGGCACCGGTCAATGCGGCCATCCCGGCATCGTTGGGCATGATCTCGTCATAGACTTCCCCGGCATTTTTGGTGCCGGGAATTCCGTACGCCGAGTTGCCGGTGGTGGACAGCGGCTTGTGCGATGTCCCGTGGTTGGCGAGTTCGAAGAGCGGGTCTGCGGCCAGCTGCCGGGCGGTGGCCGGATTGGCGGAGATCCAGCGGGAGTTCAGGAACAGCGTCGCTGGAACATGCCGCTGCCGCAGGGTGTCGAGCAGGGCCTGGTCATAGCTGTTGCCGCCGGGACCGCCGCAGAAATCGATGGTCAGGGCAATGCCCGGCGTCCCCGCGGGCAGCCTGGCCAGGACGCCGGGGGCCTCCAATCCCCAGTACCGGGCACCACGGGCGCCGTAAGCGTTGATGACTTCGGTCCGCGACGGGGCCGCCTGCTGCGGCTGCGGCTGGGTGCCGGGGGCACCGTCCATGATCCGCGCGGTGCTGTCGTCGGCCGGAGCCTGGGCCAAGCCGTCCGGAGCACCTGCTTCATCGCGTAGCTTGTTCCGCTGCGGCTCGAGGTCAGGGACGGCCGCGGACAACGTCATTACCGCCGCCAGGAGGACCGCGCGGCGGCCGGGGCCCTTCCCATCCCGACTCAGGTGGCGGGGGGTGGAGTGTTCCATCAGCTCGCCCCGGGAGTGAAGGTGCGGACCAGTGCGCGGCCTCCACGGACGGCGGAAGCAGGAGTGCAGGTGAGAGGGCCGGGGACAGCCGGATGTGCCATGGCTCCTCGTACGGCGCGCAGGACAGCAGCCTGAAAGCGGGGGGTCATGCCGGGAGGATACCGTGTCCCGCTGACGGTTTCCTGAACCGTGATGACCGCCGGAGCGTCGCGGTGTAACACTTGCATGCGCACGCCTCAACCTGTCACGCGCACCCCTCCCACTGCCCCCGTCCACGGCGTATCGCCGGGGCCGGGCAGCACCAGGTGCGCGAAAGCGTACCCCTGCTCCAGTGCAATGACCCGCGAAGTGGCCCCCACGCAGTCCAGCGCGAGCTCCTCCGGCCGGAAGGGGGCGCCGGGATGCTCCTGTCCAACCGAGACCGTCGCGCTGGAAGCACCAACACAGGCCGCGGTGACGGTGTACAGCCCGGCCGCCGGCACCTCTGCCGTCGTGCCGAAGCCTCTGGCGGGTCCATCCAGAGGCCCCTCCTCGAAAAGGAGGACCGGTCCGGGAACGGCCTTAAGGATCCGGTCCAGCTGTGCGTAGTTCCTGACCTCGCGCTCGAGGACCTGGGGATCGGTGGATGGTGCCGGGGACTGCCTGCCCGGCGCGGGGCTGGTCGCGGGCGGGTGGAACGGTTCGGGGTAGTCATAGGAGCATCCCGGCGTTCCGCAGAGGGCCACCGCCAGGGCCAGGGCAGGCATGTGCCGGCCACGCAGGCCATTCATTCCGGTGCGTGCTCCGATGGGCCCAGAAGCCAGTTGGCATCCCTCTCCGGCTCGTGCTGCGGTCTGCGCAACTTGCGTATCAAGACGGCGAAAGGCAGCAGAGCGGCCTTGAGGATGCCGGTCACGACCAGCAGCACGAGGACCATGGCGATCACCGGCGAGTAGAGGAGGAATACGGCTGCAACGGTGGCGAGGTACCCAAAGCTGAACCCGAGGATCATCCCGGCATCCATGGTTGCTCCCAAGATCTGCGGAAGGAAGCCCACTGCTCAGCTTATGTGTCGATGAAAAGACTCCGCAGGGCTATTGTCAATGACTCCGGGCGCCGTGGGGGAAAGATTATGCCGGCGCTCAACCCTGGGCCACCAGCGTTTCCTGCGCGTCAGCAGTATCGGCCGCTTAACCAGCGAAAAACCCCGGAAGCCCTTTGCAACAAGGGCTGTCCGGGGTTTATCCCGAGCTTCCTATCAGAATCGAACTGATGACCTTTTCATTACGAGTGAAACGCTCTACCGACTGAGCTAAGGAAGCACCGCATGAAATTCCCGGGCGGACCCGGTGGCTTCATGCAAGAGTCAACTGTAATGGAGTCCGTGCGCCGCGGTCAAAATGGGGCGCGGGCCGACGGTTGAGGCCTTCAGCACACCGTGTTGTCAGCCGGAACCTTGCCGCTCACCAGGTAGCTGTCCACGGCGTCCTCCAGGCAGCTGTTGGCCCGGCCGTACGCCGTGTGTCCTTCGCCCTTCCAGGTCAGCAGGGAAGCGTTGCCCAGTTGCTTGCGCAGCGACGCAGCCCAGTCAACGGGAGTGGCGGGGTCTCCGGTGGTGCCGATGACCACGATGGGGGAGTCCCCCCGGTATTCGACGGGGGCCGGTGTGCGGAGGTTCTTGTACGGCCAGTCTGCGCAGTTGACGCCCCCATAGGCGAAGAAGTAGCCGAACGTGGGCGAGTCCTGCTCCAGCCGCTGCTCCTCTGCACGCATGCCCGCCGTGTCCGAAACCATCGGGTAGTCCAGGCAGTTGACCGCATTGAAGGCGAGCGTCGAATTGGAGGTATAGGTACCGTCTGATGCGCGGTCGGCCCCGATATCGGCCAGGCGCAGCACCAGGCTGACGTCACCGTTCATGGCAGCTTCAAGGGCCTGGGTGAGGGCAGGCCAGCTCTGGTCGTTGTACAGGGGGGTGATCAGGCCGCTGACGAACATTGTTGCGTTGACCTGCCGGCCGTCCTTGGCTGTGCGCGGCGTCTGCCGGACAGCGCTGATGAGGTCCTGGATCTGTTGCACGCCAGAGTCGACGTCCCCGCCGAGGGGGCACTTGTCCTGTCGCTGGCAACTGGCCACGTAGGAGCGGATTGCTTTCTCGAATGCGCGGGCCTGCCCGCTGGTCAGGTCCTCGTTGCTGATCGAAGGATCAAGGGCGCCATCCAGCACCATCCGTCCCACGTTGTCCGGGAACAGGGAGGCGTAGGTGGAGCCCAGGAAGGTGCCATAGGAGTATCCGAGGTAATTTAGCTTGGTGTCGTTCACGACCGCCCGGAGCACATCCAGGTCCTTGGCGGCGCTGACGGTGTCGATGTGGGCCAGTACCGGCCCGGTCTGGGCCGCGCACTGGGCTGCGATCGCCTTATTGTCGGCGAGCGCCTCGGCAATGCCGGCGTCGGTCTGAAGGTCGTAGACCTTGGCGCGTGAAGCATCGCGCTCCGCGTCCGTCATGCAGGTGACTGGTGCGGACCGCTTGACGCCCCGGGGATCAAAACCCACGAGGTCGTAGGTGCTGCGCACGCCCTGGGAGAAATGCGTTCCTGCAGCATCCTTGACGAAGTCGTACCCGGAGGCCCCAGGCCCCCCGGGGTTGACCAGGAGGCTGCCGGTCTTCTTTCCGGTGCTGGGCGCCCGGAGTGCCGCGATCTGGATCGTGTCCCCCGCAGGGTTGGCGTAGTCCAGCGGAACCGTCACCTTGGCGCACTGGAACTCACCCTCGCAGGGCTGCCACACAACCTCCTGGGAGTAGAACTTTTCCAGGTCGGAGGGCGCAGAAGCGACGATCGACGGGTCGGCCTTCGCCGTGGCCGCCTCCGGCTTCTTGTCGCCGCCGTTGAGGAGGCTGCACGACGCCAGGACCATGGCCAGGACCATGGCGCCGGCGGCACGGACAGCAAGCGTCAGGGGCCGTGCGGGCAGTGGGCGGGCAGTCATCGGGTCTCCTTGGATGGCTGGATCAGGCTGGCTGCCATGGACTCAATGGCCAACAGCGGGGCAACGTTGGTGGTGGTGATGCGTTCGCGGGCCTTGTTGATGGCGTCCATGCGGGCCAGCGTGACCTCGGGAGCAGTTCGGGCAGCGAACTCCTCCAACTCGCTCCTCAGCTCAACGTTGACCAGCTCCACGGCGTTCCCCAGCTGGATGATCAACACGTCGCGGTAGAAGGACAGCAAATCCGTGAGGGTCCGGTCAAGGGAGTCCGTGATGGACCGCTTGGCCCGGCGTTTTTGGTCGTCCTCGAGCTGCTTCAGCTGGCTGCGCATCGCCGGCGGCAGTGTCCCCGACTCCGGCGCACCCAAGGTTGCCAGCAGCGCGGCCTTCTCAGCAGCATCGCGTTCCTCATTGGAACTATTGGCTTCCGCCGTGGCGATCTTGACCAGCTTGTCCGCCATCATGACGGCTGCTGTGACCCCCCGCAGCCCCAGCGGGAAACGGACTGTTTCCAGCCGGCGTTCCCTCGCGGCAGGGTCCCTGGCGAGGCGGCGGGCGATGCCTACGTGGCTTTGCGCGGCCCGGGCTGCCCGTTCGGCGAGGGCGGGGTCCACGCCGTCGCGCCGGACCAGCAGGGCCGCAACGTCCTCGGCGGGCGGCAGCCGCAGTGCGACGCTGCGGCAGCGGGAGCGGATGGTGACCAGGACATCCGCCGGTGAGGGGGCGCAGAGCATCCACACAGTGCGAGGAGTGGGCTCCTCGATGGCCTTCAGGAGGACGTTGGTGGTCCGCTCGGCCATGCGGTCGGCGTCCTCGACCACGATGATCCGCCAGCGCGCGGAGGACGGCCGGTTTCCGGCAGTGGCCACAAGTTCGCGGGCCTCGTCGATGGTGATGGTGACCTTTTCGGTCCGGACAAACGTCACGTCGGAGTGGGTTTCACCCAGGATCGTGCGGCACGCCTGGCACTGGCCGCAGCCGCGCAGGCCGACGTCCTCCTGGTCGCAGTTCAACGCGGCGGCAAAGGCTTTCGCCGCATTGGAACGGCCGGACCCGGGCGGGCCGGTGAACAGCCAGGCGTGCGTCAGGCCCTCACCGCGGGCGGCCTGCCGAAGTTGTTCGACGACGGCGGGCTGGCCCTGGAGGTCGTCCCAGACGGTCACGAGCCGCCACCGCCCGCGGACGCCCCCCGCGCTGCCGGCAGCGGCCGGTCACCGGCAGGATCGACCAGGGCTTCGACGCGCTGCAGGATCTGCGCGGCGAGGTCATCGACCGGCAGGTGGGCCGGCAGCACCAGGTAGGAGTCCGGCCGGCTGGACGCGAGTTCAAGGAAGGCATCCCGGATTCGGGTATGGAATTCGTCCGCCTCGGATTCCAGCCGGTCTTCGGCGGCCTCGCCCGCCGTCCGGCGGCGCCGGCCCAGCTCCGGATCCACGTCCAGCAGGACCGTGAGGTCAGGCTGCAGGCCCGCCGTGGCCCATTCGTTGAGGGACTGGACGGCGTCCTGTCCGAGGTCCCGCCCAGCGCCCTGGTACGCCACGGACGAATCGATATAACGGTCGCTCAGCACAACATCGCCGCGCTGCAGGGCGGGCCGGATCACCTGCGCGGCGTGGGCGGCGCGGGACGCCGCGAAGATGAGGGCCTCGGTGCGGGCGTCGATGTCGCCGTTGCCGTGATCCAGGACCAGCGAACGCAGTTTCTCGCCGACGGGTGTCCCGCCGGGCTCGCGGGTACGCAGGACATGGAACCCGCGGCCTTCCAGGGCAGCTGCAAGCCGGGCCGCCTGGGTGGACTTGCCGGCACCATCGCCACCTTCGAATGCGATGAATATGCCGGCGCTTTGTTTGCTCACTTCTCAAGCCTACCGAGCCGCACCGACATTTCTGACCCGTGCCTGGAGCCCAGCCGGGCGGACGTGGCACGTCAATGCTTTCCGGCAGCTCCGGGCCGGACAGTACGCTTTCACCATGAGTCTTTCCGAGCATCAGGCCGCGTCCCTTTCAGCCGAGACCGTGGTGGTGGCGGCCGGGCGTCCGCCGCGGGAAAGGGACCAGCCGGTCAACCCGCCCATCACCCTTTCGTCCACCTACTTCGGCACAGGACCGCTGGGGGACGGCGACCGCGGCTATGGCCGCTACTCCAACCCCACCTGGGACCCCTTCGAAGAGGCGCTCGGCCAGCTTGAAGGGTCCGCCCTTCCCGGCCTGCTTTATGCGTCAGGCCTCGCCGCGGTCAGCTCCGCACTGTCCCTGGTCCCGGCCGGTGGAGTGCTCGTCATGCCGAGCCACAGCTACTCCGGGTCCCTGGTGATGGCGTCCGAACTGGCGCAGAAGGGCTTCATCGAGCTCCGGACCGTGGACATCGCCGACACAGACGCCGTCAAGGAAGCGATCGCTCCCGGTGCTCCGTCCGCAAAGGCCGCATCGATGCTGTGGCTGGAAAGCCCCACCAACCCCATGCTGGGCATCGCGGACATGCGGGCCCTCGCGGACGCTGCCCACGCCGCCGGCGCCGTCGTGGTCACGGACAACACTTTCTCCACGCCCCTGGTCCAGCAACCCCTCCTGCTGGGCTCCGACGTCGTACTCCACTCCGTGACCAAGTACCTGGCCGGGCACTCCGACGTCGTCCTGGGCGCGCTGGTCACCTCCAACCCGGAGATCCGCTCCGAACTGCTGCACCATCGCATCATCCACGGCGGCATCGCCGGCCCCTTCGAGGCCTGGCTGGCCTTGCGCGGCCTGCGCACCCTCGCGTTGCGCGTCGAGCGGTCCCAGGCCTCGGCGATGCTCCTCGCCGAAAGGCTTGCCGCCCACCCTGCGATCGAATCCATCCGGTTCCCGGGGCTTCCCAACGATCCAGGCCACGACCGGGCCAGGGAGCAGATGAAGGGGTTTGGTTCCATCATCTGCATCCAGGTTGCCGCCACTGCGGGGATGAGCGGGGCGGATGCGGCGGACAAGCTCGTCCAGGCCCTGGATCTCTGGCTCCCGGCCACTTCCCTTGGCGGGGTGGAGTCCTTGATCGAGCGCCGGCGCAGGCATACGGCAGAACCGGCCAGCGTGCCGGAAAACCTCGTCCGGCTGAGCGTCGGTATTGAGAGCGTGGAGGACCTTTGGGCGGATTTGGAGCAGGCCCTTAAGGCGCTGGGCGGATAGGCTGGGTCTGTGGACGGTGAACTGATTATTCGGCCTGTAGAGCAGGCGCTGTACTGGATCCTTGCCTTGGTGGCACTGGGGCTTGAGCTGTGGGCCGTCATCGACTGCGCCAGGCACCGGGCCAACGCCTTCGAAGCTACAGGGAAGCGGACCAAGACCTTCTGGCTTGCGCTGACCGGGGGCGCCGCCGTCATCGGCGTCCTTTCGCTCCTGACGTCCGGTGGCGGATTCCTCGGAACCTTCGGTCTTTTCGGCCTCGCCGCGGTGGTGGCAGCGTCCGTCTACCTGGCTGATGTCCGGCCTGCGGTCAAGGATGCCGGCCGCGGCGGCAGCCGCAACACCGGGCCCTACGGGCCCTGGTAACCAGGACCCTGGTAACCAAGGGCCACCGCTTCCCAGCCCACCGTTAGCTCCCCGAGCCGCCACCTGGCGGCTCCGTCCTGGACCGGCCACCCGGCGTCGCGCAATGTCCGGCACATGCCCTGCCAGCGCTGCCTGTTGCCGAACGCGGCGAGTGGCGCGCACTCAAGCCAGGCACGGTCCATTGCCTGCAGGAACGTATGCACCGGTTCTCCGGGCACGTTCCGGTGGATGAGCGCCTTCGGAAGCCGCTCGGCCACCTCCGATGGCAGGTCGAAGCTGCCGAACCGCATCGAGATGCTCAGGGACAGCGGGCGGTGCGCGTCAAGTGCCACCCACGCCACCCGGCGGCCGATTTCATCGCAGGTTCCGTCGATGAAGAGCCCGTCCGGGGCGAGCCGGTCCTGCACGAGCCGCCAGATGCCGGGGACATCCTGTTCCTCATACTGGCGGAGGACGTTGAAGGCGCGTACCAGGACCGGGCGGCCGGGGACCGGAAGCTCGAAGCCACCCACGTGGAAGGTCAGGCCCGGTCGCTGAAGGGGGAGCGCGGCCCTGACGCGTTCCGGCTCAATTTCAATCCCGCAGACCCGCACGTCAGGGCGGACAGCCGCGAGCCGTTCATGGAGTTCGACGGCGGTGGCAGGGGTTGCGCCGTAGCCGAGGTCCACGACGAGGGGTTCTTTGGCGGTCCGCAGCCGCCAGGCCTGCGGCCCGGTGAGCCAGCGGTCCACCCGCCGCATCCGGTTGGGGTTGGTGGTACCGCGGGTCACGTTGCCCACCGGACGGCCGTGCCGTGCGGCGGGCGTCCTGCCGGACAGTTGCGGGGCGTTGACCCGTTCAGCCTTTTGAACCACCGCCCAACCCTATCCCCGCCTGCCGTGCGGTGTCCTGTCCCTACCCGGAAGGACGCGGGGGGCCTTGTAACGCTGGGCAGGCGGCGACAGCGCTCGGCTAGGATGAAAATCATGACTTACAAGCTGATTCTGCTGCGCCACGGCCACAGCGAATGGAACGCCAAGAACCTGTTCACCGGCTGGGTGGACGTCGACCTGAACGACCAGGGCCGCGCGGAAGCAGCGCGCGGCGGTGAGCTGCTGGTGGAGAACAACGTCCTGCCGGACGTGCTCTACACCTCGCTGCTGAAGCGTGCCATCAACACGGCGAACATCGCCCTGGACAAGGCCGACCGCGGCTGGATCCCGGTCAAGCGCGACTGGCGCCTGAACGAACGCCACTACGGCGCGCTGCAGGGCAAGGACAAGGCCCAGACGCTTGCCGAATACGGCGAGGAACAGTTCATGGAATGGCGCCGCTCCTACGACACCCCGCCGCCGCCCCTGTCCGACGACTCCGAATTCTCGCAGGCCCATGACCCGCGCTACGCCGGCCTCGGTGACGCCCTCCCGCGCACCGAGTGCCTGAAGGACGTCCTGGTGCGCCTGCTGCCGTACTGGGAATCGGACATCAAGGAAGACCTCAAGGCAGGTAAGACGGTGCTCGTCACGGCACACGGCAACTCGCTGCGCGCACTGGTCAAGCACCTGGACGGCATCAGCGACGAAGCCATCGCCGGCCTGAACATTCCCACGGGCATCCCGCTGGTCTACGACCTGGACGAGGATTTCCAGCCGGTCAAGCCGGGCGGCACCTACCTGGACCCCGAGGCCGCCGAGGAAGCCATCCTCGCAGTCGCCAACCAGGGCAAGAAATAGGGCATTAACGCGTACGACGGCGGGCTGGCCACCTTAGGTGACCAGCCCGCCGTCGTACTTTCCCGTGGTGGACCGGGCGTCAGCTGTGCTCGATACCGTTCGGCTGCCAGGCACCCGTGACCAGGTACGTCACCTTCTGGGCGACGGAGACACCGTGGTCCGCAAAGCGTTCGAAGTAGCGGCTGGCCAAGGCCACGTCCACCGTTGTGGCCGGCGACTCGGCCCACTCCGGAGCCGCGATGGCCTTGAAGACGCTCAGGTGCAGGTCGTTGATCGCCGTGTTCGCCTTCAGGATGTCCCGGGCCAGCTCCAGGTTCCGGGTCTCCAGCAGGACGGTGAGCTTCTCGGCGATCTCCTGGTCCAGCTCCGCCATCTTGTTAAAGGTCTCCGTCATGGACGCCGGAATGACGGTCGAAGGGTACCGAAGGCGCGCGAGCTGGGCGATGTGCCGGGCGAGGTCGCCCATCCGCTCAAGCGAGGCGCTCATCCGGAGGGAACCCACGATCATCCGCAGGTCACTGGCGACCGGACCCTGCAGGGCCAGGATGTCGATGGCCCGCTCATCCAGGCTGTTCTGCAGGAAGTCGATCCGCGCGTCCGCCGCGATGACATCCTGGGCGAGGTCAACGTCCGCCACCTGGAACGAGGTGGTGGCCTTTTCCATCGCTTCGCTGACAAGCCGCGAAATCTCCACCAGCTGGTCACCGACCTGGGTGAGCTCTTCCTGAAAAACCTTACGCACGTCGGCGTCCTTTCCTTGTAACTCCCTCCACCCGCACGAGGGCAGCAGGAATTGTGTCGCCAATGGGCGCTCCAACCAGCAACTTTGCCAGCACCCGGTAAACGATTATCCGCCTGAAAGTGAACGTTAGTTGAACCGTTGGCTGGAACTGGCCGGACGCGCCGGGCCACTGCCCGGAGGAGCATAAAGTGGAGCTGTGGATCCTATGCTCATTGGTCTGGTGGCCGGCCTCGTCGGCCTGGCGCTCGGCACGTTCGGCGTGTTGGCCTACCGGGTCAGCGAGAAGCAGCGCGAGCTGCTGGACGTCGACGCCGGGGAGCCCGCACTGCCGGCGGGCGCAGCCGAGGTGCTGGCCGTCGTCGGACGCGCTTTCGTGGTGCTGGACGACGTGGACGGCGTGGTCCGTGCCAGCCCCGCCGCCTATGCCTACGGCCTGGTGCGCGGCCACACCGTGGTGCACAAGGAACTCCTGGACATGACCGCCGGGGTGCGCCGGGACGGTGTCATCCTTGAACGGCAACTCGAGCTTCCGCGCGGTCCGCTCGGGCACGGGACCATCATCGTCCAGGTCCGGGCAGCCATGCTGGGCGAGGAATACATCCTGCTCCTCGCCGACGACCGCACTGAAATCACGCGTACCGAGGAGATCCGCAACGACTTCGTTGCCAACGTCTCGCATGAACTGAAGACACCGGTGGGTGCCATCTCGCTGCTCGCGGAGGCGCTCGAATCCTCTGCCGACGACGAAGAGGCCGTCCGGCGCTTTGCCAAGCGCATGCACAAGGAATCGGCCCGCCTGGCCGCCCTCGTCCAGGACATCATCGAACTGTCCCGCCTGCAGGGGGCCAGCGTGATCCAGGAGGGCCGCGCTGTGGACATCAACGCGGTCATCGCCGAAGCCGTTGACCGCTCGCAGCTTCCGGCGGAAAGCAAGAACATCACCATCGTGGTGGGCGGCCGGACCGACGGGAAGGTCTTCGGCGACCAGGACCTCCTGGTCACGGCCCTGCGGAACCTCATCGACAACGCCATCCGCTATTCCCCTGCGAACACCCGGGTGGGGATCGGGGTGCGTTCCAGGGAAGGCGTGGTCTCCATTTCCGTTACTGACCAGGGGGAGGGGCTCAGTGCAGAGGACCAGGAACGGGTCTTTGAACGCTTCTACCGGGTGGATGCCGCGCGCTCGCGACATACCGGGGGGACCGGCCTCGGCTTGAGCATCGTCAAGCACGTGGCATCGAACCACGGCGGCGAGGTCACGCTCTGGTCGCAGCCGGGCCATGGTTCCACCTTCACCCTCCGCCTGCCCGAGATGGAAGAACAAGAGGGCAGCGAAGAGGTTTCGGCTTCCCCGGTCCCGGCCCTGGCGACGGCCCGTGAAGCGGCCGCCCAGCAGAGTGTCGTCCAAGGATCCCGCGCCGCCGGCGCAAAAGAACGAGGAGCTAGCGCTTGAGCAGGATTTTGATTGTGGAGGACGAGGAGTCCTTCAGCGACCCCTTGTCCTACTTGCTGGGCAAAGAGGGATTCGAGGTGGAGGTGGTGGACAACGGGCTCGACGCCATCACCGAGTTCGACCGGAACGGTGCAGACCTGGTGTTGCTTGACCTGCAGCTTCCCGGCCTCTCCGGCACTGAGGTGTGCCGGCAGTTGCGCCAGCGTTCGAGTGTCCCGGTGATCATGCTGACCGCCAAGGACTCCGAGATCGACAAAGTGGTGGGCCTGGAGTTGGGCGCAGACGATTACGTGACCAAGCCTTACTCCTCCCGGGAACTGGTGGCCCGGGTGCGGGCAGTGCTGCGGAGGCAGGGGGAGCCGGAGGAACTGGTGTCCTCCACGGTGCAGGCGGGGCCGGTCCGGATGGACATCGAGCGGCACGTGGTGAGCGTGGGCGGCGAGCAGGTGCTGCTTCCCCTCAAGGAGTTTGAGCTCCTGGAAATGCTCCTTCGCAACTCGGGCAGGGTCCTGACCCGGGGCCAGCTCATCGACCGGGTCTGGGGCTCCGATTACGTGGGCGACACCAAGACCCTGGACGTGCACGTGAAGCGGCTCCGCGGCAAGATCGAGCCCGACCCGTCCGCTCCGCGCTACCTGGTGACCGTCCGCGGCCTCGGGTACAAGTTCGAGCCGTAGGCCACCGGCATAGAACGGCATAGAAAAGGGAGGGACCGTCCGGTCCCTCCCTTTTCTATGCGTTTCCTGCCCTAGGCGCCTAGTGTCCGCCGGTGGAGGCGGATGCAGTGGGGCTTGCGGAAGAGCCCGCGCCCTCAGACGGGGAAGCCGACGACGTCGAGCCCGGCGAGGTGCTGGGCGTCGGGGTGCTGCCGGCCGGCAGGTAGTCCTTGTACTCGGGCAAGGTGGCGTCCAGGACCGGAACCTTGACGGTGCTGGTGACGTTCGTGCCGTTTTCGCTGATCTTGACGTCCACCAGGGAACCGGGCTTGCCGCCACTGGTGCTCAGGATTGCTTCGTCAGAGTTTTCGTTCAGCAGGGTGTAGGAGTTGGCCTTCACGGGAACCTCGGTCTGGGAACCCTTGGCACCGTTGACCGTGAGCTTCACGTCCTTCGAGGAGGAGTTGTAGACGGCGCCGATCAGGCGGCCCGGCTTGTCTTCTCCTGCGGAGACAATGAGCATGTTGCGCAGCTGCAGCGGGCCGAGGTCCGCGCGGATGCCGTCCGAGGCGGAGTACTGGTGGCTGGTCTGCTGGGGCGTGATGTAACCGCAGCCTGCGGTCAGCAGGCTGACGCCAAGGGCGGCAGCCGTCAGTGCCAGTTTGCCGCGCTGGGCCCGGTTCATCGCAGTGGAACGCACGTCAAGTACTCCTCGAGAATTTTGAAGTCTTTTTCAGCCATAGCCTATCCGCAAACAGGGGCAAACAAGGATTCGGCACTGTCACATCGGCAGTGGGAACGCTCACGCGATGCACTATTATCCCGATCCGTCAAGGGGGTTGAGGGGGTCGATTGGGCCGTTTTTCCGCGTATTTCTGCGGTTGGGAGCCCTTTCTCCGGCCGGTCATATGCCTGAATCGTGATAAACTGGTCTGCGGGAAAGGGGAAATGTCCACATGGTATTTGAGGTCGGCGAGACAGTAGTTTACCCTCACCACGGTGCCGCGAAGATCGAAGAGATCAAGATGCGCACCATCAAGGGCGAAGAGAAGATGTATCTCAAGCTCAAGGTGGCTCAGGGTGATCTGACCATTGAAGTTCCAGCAGAAAACGTTGACCTTGTTGGGGTCCGGGACGTAGTGGGCAAGGATGGCTTGGAGCACGTGTTCGATGTGCTTCGTGCCGAGTTCACCGAAGAGCCCACCAACTGGTCGCGCAGGTACAAGGCAAATCTGGAGAAGCTTGCTTCCGGTGACGTCATCAAGGTGGCAGAGGTCGTCCGCGACCTGTGGCGTCGTGATCACGACCGGGGCCTTTCCGCAGGCGAGAAGCGAATGCTGGCCAAGGCCCGCCAGATTCTGATTTCAGAACTGGCGCTGGCTGAAAAGACCGACGAGGAGAAGGCTGCAAGCGTTCTCGACGAGGTCCTGGCTTCCTAAGAATTAAGCCCCGGCGGCACCCACGTGCCACCGGGGCTTCTTTTTGCCCAAAAACTTTGCCCACCAGCCCGAAAACCCTGACGTCTTCGGCGCTCAACGCAAGCGGCGCCGTCGTAGGCTAGTCCGCATGAGTGAAACACCATCCCGCCTGGTCACCGCAGTCGTCGTGGTCGCCGCAGGTTCAGGCCAACGGCTGGGCTACGGCATGCCCAAGGCGGCGGTGCCGCTGGGCAGCGAAACGATCCTGATGCATGCTTTGCGCGGCATTGTCGCCTCCGAAGTCGCCACCCAGGTGTGTGTCGCCCTGCCTGTGGGGGATGAGGGCCTGCGCACGTTGTGCGAGGAGTTCCGGGCAGAACTTGCCGACGGCGGCCCTTTGGTAACCGTCGTCGACGGCGGGGAAACCAGGGCGGACTCCGTCCGGGCCGGCATCGCGGCGCTGATGGATGGCATCGAGGCGGTCCTGGTCCATGACGCCGCGCGTGCACTGGCCCCTGAAGCTGTATTCCACCGGGTGGCTGACGCGCTGGCCTCCGGGGCAGCCGCCGTCATTCCCGCCCTGCCGGTCGTGGACACGATCAAGACTGTGGCTGCAACGACGGGGAGTGACACCGCGCTCGCCTCCGAGGTGGTGACCGGGACGGTGGCGCGTGGGGAACTGCGAACGGTCCAGACCCCGCAAGGCTTCCGGCTGGACACCCTGCTGGAAGCGCACCGGGCCGCGCAGGACCTGGACGGGCAGCAATCGGCCGCCGTCACCGACGACGCCATGCTGGTTGAGATGCTGGGGACGCCGGTCCACGTGGTCCGCGGTTCTACACAGTCGCTGAAGATCACCACGCCCCTTGACCTGATCTTCGCCGAGGGGCTGCTGGAAGGCCCGCTCGGTGCCCGCTGGGTGGAGGGGTAGTCATGGACGCGCAGCAGCCCCTCCTCCCGCGCACCGGCGTCGGCATCGACGTCCACGCGTACACCCCGGAAGACCTTCCCCGGCCCCTGTGGCTGGGCGGACTCCTCTGGCCCGGTGAACGCGGCCTCGCCGGGCATTCGGACGGCGATGCCGTCGCCCACGCAGCTGCCGATGCCCTGTTTTCGGCCGCCGGCGTGGGCGACCTTGGCACCCATTTCGGCACTGACCGGCCCGAATTCGCCGGCGCCTCCGGGGCCACGCTCCTCGCGGAAGCCGCCCGGATCGTCCGGGCGGCCGGCTTCGACATCGGCAATGTGGCAGTCCAGTTCGTCGCCAACCGGCCCAAGTTCGGGCCGCGCCGGGAAGAATCGCAGAAAGTCCTCAGCGAGGCGGCCGGCGCCCATGTCAGCGTCACGGCAACCACCAGCGACGGGCTGGGCTTCACGGGCCGTGGCGAAGGCGTCTCCGCTGTTGCCACCGCCCTGGTCTACCCACGGCACCGGCAAGGCATCGGCTAATCTGGAGCGGTGACCCTGCGCTTCTATGACACTGCCTCCGCCGAAGTCCGGAACTTCGTCCCCCTGGTCGAGGGCAAGGCCAGCCTCTACTACTGCGGGGCCACGGTGCAGGGCATGCCGCATGTGGGCCACATCCGCTCCGCCATCGCCTTCGACCAGCTGACCCGATGGCTGCAGTACCGCGGGCTGCGCGTGACCGTGGTCCGGAACGTCACGGATATCGACGACAAGATCCTCGCCAAATCCGAGGCGTCCTTCGCGGCGGACTTCAGCCCCGAGCCGGGCGAGGTGCCGCGCGAGGAATGGTGGGCGCTGGCCTACCGCTACGAGCAGGAATTCCTGAAGGCGTACGACACCCTGGGCGTTTCCCGTCCCACCTATGAGCCCAGGGCCACCGGGCACATCCCGGAGATGCACGCCCTGATCCAGCAGTTGATCGACCGGGGACACGCCTACCCGGCACTGGATGACTCCGGCGACGTGTACTTCGATGTCCGCTCCTGGAGCAAGTACGGCGCACTGACCCGGCAGAACATCGACGACATGCAGGCCGCCCCGGACGCCGACCCCCGCGGCAAGAAGGACCCGCGCGACTTCGCCCTCTGGAAGGGGTCCAAGGCAGGCGAACCTGCCACGGCCAGCTGGGCGTCCCCCTGGGGAGCGGGACGTCCGGGCTGGCACCTTGAGTGCTCCGCGATGGTCACCAAGTACCTCGGCACCGAATTCGACATCCACGGCGGCGGCCTGGACCTGCGCTTCCCGCACCACGAAAACGAGATGGCGCAGTCACAGGCGGCAGGGCACCCGTTCGCCAATTTCTGGATGCACAACGGCATGGTGACCTACGAGGGCGAGAAGATGTCGAAATCCATCGGCAACACCATCAGCCCGGCAGAGATGCTGGAGCTGGCTTCGCCCCGCGTGGTGCGCTATTACCTCGGCCAGGCGCATTACCGCTCCGTGCTGGACTACCGGCCCACCTCCCTCCAGGAAGCCGCG
This sequence comes from Arthrobacter sp. E70, assembly GCF_058266945.1. Classification (NCBI taxonomy): domain Bacteria; kingdom Bacillati; phylum Actinomycetota; class Actinomycetes; order Micrococcales; family Micrococcaceae; genus Arthrobacter; species Arthrobacter sp. E70. The sequence continues at coordinate 191,850 of NZ_JBYQFR010000009.1, forward strand.
GCCGCCGTCGAGCGCATTGACGGGTTCCTGGCCAAGGCCGCGGCACGCTTCGGCGCCGACACCGGGTTCGTCGACGGCAAGAACGGACCTTCCAGCGGGAGCATGCAGGCCTTCCAGGACGCGATGGACGATGACCTGAACGTCCCGCGTGCCCTGGCGGCACTGCACGAAACCGTCCGGGCCGGAAACACAGCGCTGGCTGACGGCGACGATGACGCCGCACGGAATGCGATGCATGCCGTCATTGCCATGACGGATGTCCTGGGCCTCAACGCCGTCGCAGGCACGGCAGCGGCGGATACCCGCGAGGCCGAGGCCCTCAGCGTCCTCGTGGAGGCGCAGCTGGCCGCCCGCGCCCAGGCCCGGGCGGACAAGGACTGGGCCGCGTCCGATGCCATCCGCGACACCCTCAAGCAGGCCGGGATCGTCGTCGAAGACGGCCCCGACGGTGCCACCTGGAACCTGCGCCGCGACTGAACGCACCCGGGCAGCGGCCGGATCCAGCCGCCTTAACCAGTCGATTTTTTCCTGGTCAGTAGACTGGTAGGCAGAGTCAGTCAGCACAATCAAGGGTGGAACATCATGGCCAACAATGGTCGCCGATCGGTTAAAGCGAAGAAGGGCCCAACCATCGGAACCGGTGGCCACGGGCGCAAGGCCCTTGAGGGCAAGGGGCCCACGCCCAAGGCGGAGGACCGCGTCTACCACAAGGCACACAAGGCCAGGCAGCTGGCTGAACGCTCGGCCGCCAAGCGCAACGCCGGTGCCCGCAGCGCCGGGGCCGGCAAGTCCGGCCCGAAGGGACGCGCCACCGAGGAGGTCGTCACCGGCCGCAACTCCGTGGTGGAGGCACTGCGCGCGGGCATCCCCGCGAAGGCGCTGCACGTTGCCATCCGCATCGAAATGGACGACCGCGTCAAGGAATCCCTGAAGATCGCCGCCGAACGCGGCATCCCGCTGCTGGAAACAGGCAAACCCGAGCTGGACCGGATGACCGACGACGCCGTGCACCAGGGCCTGGTCTTGCAGATCCCGCCCTACGACTACGCGGACGCGTACGAGCTGGCCGAAGAGACCGTCGACAAGTGGAAGAAGGGGCACGTCGCCAACGCGCCGCTCTTCGTCGCACTGGACGGCATCACCGATCCGCGGAACCTCGGCGCGATCATCCGCTCCGTCTCCGCCTTCAGCGGCCACGGCGTCATCGTTCCCGAGCGCCGCTCCGTGGGCGTCACCGCCTCGGCCTGGAAGACCAGCGCCGGTGCCGCGGTCCGCGTCCCGGTAGCCCGCGCGGCCAACCTGAACAACGCCCTCAAGCAGTTCAAAGGCATGGGGATCTTCGTGCTGGGGCTCGACGGCGACGGCGACGTTTCACTGCCGGACCTCACCTTGGCGAAGGAACCCGTGTGCATTGTGGTGGGTTCGGAAGGCAAGGGCCTCAGCCGCCTGGTCCGGGAAAACTGCGACCAGATCGTCTCGATCCCGATCGACTCCGAGATGGAATCACTCAACGCTTCCATGGCCGTGGGCATCTCGCTGTACGAGGTTTCCCGCCAGCGCGCCGCGAAGTAGTCCGACACCCACATAAATTCCACATACCACCCGGCGCCGCAGGGGCGTCCGGGCTGGCCAGATGCCGCCGGCGGCTACTATTTAGGTGATGGTCATGCCGCTTTTCGACACCACGTCCGCCATGGACGCCTCCACGGCTGTTCCACTTGGCGTGAGCGTTCCGCGCGCTGACTCCGGCGGCACCCGCCACCACGCCGGAGGCCGCGCGAACGTGGCCTGCTTCGCCCCTGCGGTTTCCAGCCTGGAAGTCGTGTACTGCCCGCCCGGCGGCAAGTGGCGGGTCCAGGCCCTTCCCAGCACCACCGGAGGCGTGCACCACGGAATCGTGGAGGACCTGCCGTACGGTTCGCGCTACGGCTTCCGTCCGGCAGCGGACGGGCAGTCCCTGCCGCTGGCGATGCCCACCGAGGACGTGGAGGGGCCCGGCAACCAGCCCCTGCTGCTGGACCCGTACTGCCACGGCATCGACCAGCGCGACGGCGTCATCACCAGCGTCCGGACGGCCGCCGACTTCGACTGGGGCACCGACGAACCCCTGCGCCTGCCGTGGCGGAACACGATCATCTACGAAGCCCATGTCCGCGGACAAAGCATGCTCCACCCGGATGTTCCGGAAGAGCTGCGCGGAACGTACGCGGGGCTGGCACACCCTGCCGTGGTCGAACACCTCACCAGCCTGGGCGTTACGTCCGTCCAACTCCTGCCGGTGCACTTCCACATCGACGAGCCGCACCTGCAGGACCTGGGGCTCACCAACTACTGGGGCTACAACACTGCTGCGTTCTTCGCCCCCCACCCCGGCTACGCCACACGGGCGGCCCAGGAACAGGGCCCGCAGGCTGTCCAGGACGAGCTCAAGGCCATGGTGAAGGCGCTCCATGCCGCCGGGATGGAGGTCATCCTCGACGTCGTCTACAACCACACCGCCGAAGGCGGCGCCGACGGGCCGGTACTCAGCTTCCGCGGGCTCGGCGAGGATACGTACTACCGGATCGACAGCCACGGCAGGTATGTGGACACCACCGGCTGCGGCAACAGCCTGGACTTCAGCGAACACCGCGTGGTCCAGATGGTAGTCGATTCGCTGCGGTACTGGGTGGAGGAGTACCACATCGATGGTTTCCGGTTCGACCTCGCCGTCACGCTCTGCCGGAACGCGGAGAACGAATTCGACCCGAATCACCCCTTCCTCGCTGCTGTTGCCGCCGACCCCGTCCTGTCCGACACGAAGCTGATCGCCGAGCCGTGGGACATCGGCTACGGTGGCTGGCAGACCGGGCGGTTCCCCATCGGCTGGGTGGATTGGAACGACCACTTCCGGGACGCCGTACGTACCTTCTGGCTGGCCGACCAGGCTGCACTGGCCTCCGGAGGAAATGGCGGGACCATGGCCAGGCTTGCCGATTCCCTGTCCGGCTCGGCCGCCCTCTTCCAGCCATCCGGACGCTCGCGCCTGGCCTCGGTCAACTTGGTGACCGCCCATGACGGCTTTACCATGAACGACCTCGTGTCCTACGACCGGAAGCACAATGAAGCCAACGGTGAAGAGAACCGCGACGGCCACGGCGACAACCGCAGCTACAACCACGGGGTGGAGGGGCCCACGGAGAACGGCGCAATCCTGGCCAGGCGCGCCCAGTCCCGCCGCAACCTGATGGCCTCGCTGATGGTCTCGCTCGGTGTCCCCATGATCACCGCGGGGGACGAACTGGCAAGGACCCAGCAAGGAAACAACAACGCCTACTGCCAGGACAATGCCATCACCTGGCTGGACTGGACCCTGACGCCGGAGGCGCACGAGATGCTGCGCAGCACCAAGCGGTATATCCGGTTGCGCAAGGAGTTCCTTGCGGCGCAGCCACGGGATTTTCCGGTACGGGACGAACAGTCCTACCTCCACTGGTTCGACCAGGACGGACACCCCATGTCCGACGGCCGCTGGAACGATCCCCACCATCGGGTCATGCAGCTCCTGCTCGGATCCGGGAACGGCGACCTGGCGGGCCTGGTGGTGGTGAACGGCGGCGCCTCGGACGTGCAGGTCACCCTGCCCCGCGCAGCCCAGGGTTCCTCCCCCCGCACCTACGAGCTTCGGCTGACCACCTCGCCGCTGCATAAGCTGCGCCAGGGCACCGAGGTCCTCTCCGGGGAAAAGGATCTGGTGGAGGCCCAGTCCATCAGCATCTACCGGACCTAGGCCGGCGGACCCGTGCACAACCGTTCCACCCGTACCCTCTTGCTGGCTGCCCTGGTGGTGGCAGCCCTGCTCGCCTTCGGCGGGACCAGCCTGGGGACCAGCATCCTTGACCAATTCGGCCAAGGGCAGGTGGGGCAAGGACAACAGAGCCAGGGCACGACGCCGGGCGCCACGTCCAGCCCCGCCTCCGGGGCGGCGGGGGCGGCTTCCCCGCGGCCGGCAACGGCGTCCAGCGCACCGGCCCGGATTTCCGCCAATCCGTCCAGCCTGCCGGAAATCAGGGAATCGGACCTGCCTGCGGAGGGGCGGAAGGTCCTGGCCCTGATCCGGTCCGGCGGCCCCTTTGCCTACAGCCAGGACGACCAGCCCTTCGGCAACTTCGAAAGGGTCCTGCCGCAGCGGAACAGGGGCTACTACCGCGAATACACGGTTCCTACTCCCGGTGAATCCGACCGCGGTGCCCGCCGCATAGTGGCCGGCGGGGGCGGGGAGAAGTACTACACGGCAGACCACTACGAAACGTTCAAGTACATAGCGGAAGGCAACTAGCACAACCATGAAGATTTTCTCCGGCGACACCTGGACCCTGGAAGAGCTGCAGGAACAGGTGGCCGACGCCGGCCGGCGCAGCCTCGTGGTCCCGCCCGCGGACAGCAAGCGGGCCGTCCTGGAGACCTTCGGCGAAGTCCTCAGCTTCCCGGAGCACTACGGGGTGAACCTGGATGCCCTCAACGATTCACTCCACGACTTCGCGGACAGCATCACCGACAACGGCAACCCTCCCGTCACCGTGCTGTGGCAGGTGGCTGCTCCGTTCCGCGCCGACAGGTCGTTCGGCATCATCTGCGAAATCCTGCAGGACGCCGAGCGCTACGCCGGCAAGGACCTGGCCGTGACCGCCGTCCTGCTGTAGGAGCGCCGTCCGGCTCCTTGCAGCAGGGGAGGAATCAGCCCTGCTTGCGCTCCTCCTGTGAAGCGTAGGTGTCCAGCAGCGCGGCGGCCCTGCCGCCGTCGTCTTCCGCAGCCAGGCCCTTGCGCATGCTCTCCGCCTTCTCCCGGCCCGCTGGAAACGGCGGGAGCAGCGGCACCTCGGGATCGGTCAGCACCTCGATCACCACCGGACGGTCCGCGGCGAAGGCTTCCTCCCAGGCAGCGCCGATGTCCTCCGGATCCTCCACGCGGATGCCGCGAAGCGCCAGCAGGTCCGCATAGCCGGCAAAGGGAAAATCGGGAAGCTGCTGGCTGTCGGCGAACCGCGGTTCGCCCTCGGACTCGCGCTGCTCCCATGTAACTTCGGTCAGCTCACGGTTATTGAAGACGCACACGACGAACCGCGGATCCTGCCACTGCTGCCAGCGGTGCGCCACGGTCACCAGCTCAGCCAGGCCGGACATCTGCATGGCACCGTCCCCCGCCAAGGCCACCAGCGGCAGGTCCGGCCTGGCCAGCTTGGCGGCGAGGCCGTACGGGATGGCGCATCCCATGCTGGCCAGCGTTCCGGACAGGTGCACGGGCACCCCGGCCGGCAGGATGAGTTGCCGGGCATACCAATACACGCAGCTGCCGACGTCGATACTCACCTGGGCGTTCGCCGGGAGACGGCCGTTGAGCTCGCGCACCACCCGCTCCGGGTTGACGGGGCTGGCAGGGACAGCGGCGCGGTCCGCCGCGAGGATGCGCCAACGGCTGACCTGTTCCTCCACGTCCGAGCGCCATGGGCTCCGGGGACGGTGTTCGAGCCTGTGGTTCAAGGCTTCCAGCGCGGAGCCGGCGTCCCCGGCCAGGCCCACTTCCACTGGGTAGCGGTTGCCGATCTTCTTCTCGTCGATGTCGATCTGCACGGCACGGGCGGCGCCGGGCGGCGGATAGAACTCGGTCCAGGGGTCGTTGGAACCCACGATGAGCAGGGCGTCGCAGTTGCCCAGGAGGTGCGCGCTCGCGGTGGTGCCCAGGTGCCCCATCGTCCCGACGGCAAACGGCAGGTTCTCGTCCACATAGGGCTTGCCCAGCAGGCTGGTGGCAATCCCGGCCTGGAGCTTCTCTGCAACGGCCACGACTTCGTGTCCGGCCCGGCGCGCGCCCTGTCCCACCAGGAGGGCAACACGCTCTGCCGAGTTCAGGAGCGCAGCGGCGGCGTCCAGGTCCTCGTCCCGCGGCGTTTTGGCCGCGGCGCTCCAGGACGGCGCCGTCACCACGATCCCGTGCTGCTGCTCCAGTTCGGGCGCGGGGGCCGATTGTATGTCGTGGGGGACGATCACCACACAGGGCGACGAGGTGGCCTTCGCGGTCCGGAAGGCACGGTCCACGACCATGGGAACCTGCTCCGGCGCGCTCACGAGCTGCACGAACTGCGACGCCACGTCCTTGAACAGGGCGGGCAGGTCGATCTCCTGCATGTAGGCGGACCCGAGCACGGTGCGGCTCTGCTGGCCCACGATCGCCACGACCGGGACACCGTCGAGCTTGGCGTCATAGAGCCCGTTGAGCAGGTGGACGGCACCGGGACCCTGGGTAGAGGTCACCACGCCCACGCCACCGGTGTACTTCGCGTGGCCAACAGCCATGAACGCCGCGGTTTCCTCGTGCCGGGCCTGGACGAACTCAACCTGCCCTTCGGTACGGCCCTCAGTCCTGCGCAGCGCACCCATGAAGCCGTTGATGCCGTCGCCGCTGTACCCGAAGACGCGGTTGACACCCCAGGTCCTGAGCCGCTCCACGATGACGTCGGCCACGGTACGTTCGGTCATGGTGTCCTCCTGCGTCGGGGTTGATGCCCTGCCTGCAGGAGCCTTACCCAGCGGAGCCGCGCCTAAGCGTTGACGATCAGTCCGAGCTCGGCCTTGGAAGCCAGGGCGTCATGCCGCGGGAGGACCCGGACGGTGTATCCGAAAGGCCCGGAACGGTCGATCACCAGTGAACCGCTGAACAGGTGGCGGCCGCTGCCCAAATGTTCCTGGACCTTCAGCTCCATCATGGTGATATCGGCAAGGGTGTCATTCTCCTCAGCCTTCCCGTAGGCCACTTCCACGCAGACGTCCTCCGGGGTCAGGGCATTGAGGGCCACATACGCGTTCACCTGGAGGGTGTCACCGATCTGCGGATCCTCGGACACGCCCACCGAATCCACGTGTTCCACATGGATCTGTGGCCACGCGGCGCGCACCTTCGCGGACCAGGCGGCGAGGGCACGTGCCTGCGAGTAGGAGTTCGCGGTGGCACTGCGGCCCGCCTCTGCCGCGGGGCGGTAAAGGATATTCACGTAGTCGCGGAGCATGCGTTCGGCGGAGACTGCCGGGCCCAGGTGGGACAGGGTGTGCTTGATCATGGACACCCAGTGCGTGGGGACCTTCTCGCTCCTGGTGGTCGACGGGCCGGCCGCGCCTGCCGCCTCGGACACGGTGCTTCCGTAGAAGCGCGGCGCCACCTGCGTTTCGAGCAGCTCATACAGCGCTGCCGCTTCGATGTCGTCCCGCTCCTCCGGGGACGCGTCGTTGTTGGCGGTGGGGATCGCCCAGCCGTTCTCGCCGTCGTACATCTCATCCCACCAGCCGTCCAGGACTGAGAGGTTCAGCGAACCGTTCAGCGCCGCCTTCATGCCCGATGTGCCGCAGGCCTCCAGGGGGCGCAGGGGGTTGTTCAGCCAGACGTCGCAGCCGGGGAACAGCGTCCTGGCCATGGCGATGTCGTAGTTGGGCAGGAACGCGATACGGTGCCGGACTTCGGGATCGTCGGTGAACCGCACCAGCTCCTGGATCATCTTCTTCCCGGCGTCGTCCGCAGGGTGCGACTTTCCGGCAATGACCAGCTGGATGGGGTGGTCCTTGTGCAGGAGCAGCGCCTTCAGCCGCGCCGGCTCGCGCAGCATCAGGGTGAGCCGCTTGTAGGTGGGCACCCGGCGGGCAAACCCGATGGTCAGCACATCCGGGTCCAGGACACTGTCCGTCCAGCCGAGCTCGGCATCGGCTGCACCGCGCTTCTTCCACGCTGCCCGCAGCCTGCGCCGGACGTCCTCCACCAGCGCTGCCCGCATCTCACGGCGCAGCGCCCACACGTCGGCGTCGCTGACGTTGTAGGCGAGGTCCCACTTGCCCAGCGCTTCCGCTTCGCTGCCGAACTGGTCCCGGGCGAGCTTGGAGATGCGGCTGTCCACCCAGGTGGGGACGTGCACTCCGTTGGTCACCGAGGTGATGGGCACCTCGGAGTGGTCAAAGCCCGGCCACAGCGCGGAGAACATGCTGCGGGACACCTCGCCGTGGAGCTTGGCAACGCCGTTGGCACGCTGGGCCAGCCGCAGGCCCATCACCGCCATGTTGAAGACTGACGGGTTGCCGTCCGCATAGTTTTCCCGGCCCAGTTCCAGGATCCGGTCCACCGGCACGTCCGGCGCCAGGCCGGCCTGGAAGAAGTGGCTGATTTGGGCGATCTCGAACCTGTCGATGCCCGCCGGTACCGGGGTGTGCGTGGTGAATACGGTAGAGGCCCGCCCCGCGGCCAGCGCTTCGTCGAAGGTCAGCGGCTGGTCCCCGGACATGAGTTCCTGGATGCGCTCGATCCCCAGGAAGCCGGCGTGCCCCTCATTGGTGTGGAACACCTCCGGAGCGGCGCAGCCAGTCAGTTTCTGGAAGGCGCGCAGGGCCTTCACCCCGCCCATGCCCAGCAGCAGCTCCTGCTGGAGCCGGTGGTCCCCGCCGCCGCCGTAGAGCCGGTCGGTGATGCTGCGGGCGGCGTCATCGTTGCCCGGGACGTTGGAGTCAAGGAGGAGCAGGGGGACGCGTCCGACGTCGGCACGCCAGATGTGTGCCAGGAGGCGCCTGCCGTTGGGCAGGGGGAGTGAGATTTGCAGCGCCTTGCCGTTGCCGTCGGCGGACGGCTCGCGGAGCAGGGTCAGGGGCAGCCCGTCGGGGTCCAGGACAGGGTAGGTCTCCTGCTGCCACGCGTCCCGGGAGAGGGACTGCTTGAAGTAGCCGGCCTGGTACAGCAGGCCCACGCCGATCAGGGGAACACCCAGATCCGAAGCGGCCTTCAGGTGGTCGCCGGCCAGGATGCCCAGGCCGCCGGAGTACTGGGGGAGGACTTCCGTGATGCCGAACTCAGGGGAGAAATAGGCAATGGAGGCCGGCGCGTCGGGACCCAGCCCCTGGTACCAGCGCGGCTCGTCAAGGTAGCGGTCCAGGTCGTCCTCGGCCGCCCGCACCCGGTCCACCACCGATTGGTCCGCGGCAAGCTGCTGGAACTCCTCGCGGCTGACCATCCCCAGGAAACCCACCGGGTCCTGCCCGCTTTCTTCCCACAATCGCGGGTTGAGGCCCGCGAAAAGCTCGCGGGTGGGGCGGTGCCAGGACCACCGCAAATTGCTGGCCAGCCGGGCCAGCGGCCGAATGGGCTCAGGGAGGACTGTACGGACCGTAAACCTGCGGATTGCCTTCACCTGCGTCACAC